>JAYVOX010000215.1:0-8082 GCA_043757695.1 Schlesneria sp. | reverse complement strand
CGGGGATGCAGTACCAGATTCATCCGGTGACGATGGACTTCAACTACAAGGAGACCTTCACCCAGGCGTTGCCCGAAGCCTACGAACGACTGCTGCTCGACGTGCTGCGCGGCGACTCGACGCTCTTCATGCGCAGCGACGAACTGGAAGCCGCCTGGCAATTCGTGACACCCGTCCTCGACTACTGGGAGCAACACAAGACGATCCCCGAACCGTACCGCAGCGGCAGTTGGGGACCGCGTGCCGCTGACGATCTCATCCAAGCGGATGGTCGCTCGTGGAGATCGCCGACACTGTGATGCGACGGTAATGGGTCAGTTTGAATGGCATGTCCTCAAGGGGCCGGGGTCAGGCATTGGAATGTAGCCACGTTTCGCCAGAACGTGGGCTTTTTGAGCGTAACTCCCGCACTCTGGCGAGGTGCAGCTACGTCTCGCTTCAAGCCGCGCGAGGTATAATCCGTCTCTTCACTTCGACCGGCCCGCGCGAACTGACCGGTAAAGGCCGCGTTCCGAATGAGCCACGCGGGCAGTTGCCTCATGTCAACCGCGTGGCAATTGGACAACACTCGAACCTGACCTAGGTTTGCCGATGCGAGGTTGTCTGCGCGGATGAGCGATCTTCCGGCAGAGCTTGGCAGACGCCGCCCGTTCGAGGTTGAGGTTGAGGTTCGGTCATGCTCATCGATTCGTTGTCTTCTTTCCGAAACAGTTCTCTGGCCGATTCGGGCTATTTCTCGCTCGTTCCGGAAGAGACACGCCTCGTTGTCAGTCAGCAGGTCTGGTTCACGGTCTGGTGTCTGCCGATGTTGGTCTGCGGTGGCCTTGCCGTGGCGTTCAGCGCGATCGCGTCTCAGACGTGGTGGCCTGCGGCGATCACACTGGTGGGATGTGTGTTGGGACTCGCGATCTCATTGACCTGGTGTCAGCAACAGTCCGCTGCTGCGGAAGCACTGCTCCGGCATCCGGACCTCTTGGACATCGAACTGTCCCGCTCCGGCCTCTATCCCGGTCTCGTTCACGCGAGCGCGCATCGTCTCCGCTGCCTAGCGGCCGACTGGCGGAAAGCGGCCGAACAACGGACTCGCTCTGAGGCGAAAGCTCATCTGCTACGGAACCTCGTTCGGCGACTCGAACAGACGCTCGAACAGTTGTCGCAACCGGCGTTCATTTTCGATGCCGACGAGTCGCTGATCTATCACAACGCGAGTGCGGCCGCGTTGATGGCCACTGTGATGGGCGACGCACCGCTGCCACCGAACTTGGCGTGGGAACGCCTCGGTGTTTTGAAATCGCTGGTGGCCTCAACTCGCGCACGCGCGGCGGTCGCGAAACAAGCCACGGGCGAGCTGAGCTTCGATTGTTCGGGAACGACCGCCGTCTATCGTGCCCGTGTTGGCAATCTGCTCGACGACGACGGTCGCGTCACCGGCGTCGCGGCTGTACTGGAAGACCTCTGTGTCGAAATGATTGAACGGAACAGACAGGCGGAGTTCGTCTCCTCAGTCAGTCACGAGTTGAAGACGCCGCTGGCCAGCATCCGCGCCTATACCGAGTTGATGATGGACGGGGATGTCGATGATCCGGCCGAACGACACGAGTTACTCATGTTCATCGACGATCAGGTCATGCGACTGACGCGGCTGGTCAACAACCTATTGAACATCGCACGCATGGAAAGCGGTGTGATCAAAGTGCAGCGTGAAGATGTCGATCTCAACCTCGTGCTGAAGAAGTCGCTCTCCGTCGTCGCCACGGCGGCTCAAGAGAAGCAGATCAAGCTCATTGAGGAACTGAGCGAACTGTACTTGCCTGCTCACGTCGATCTCGATCTGTTCGGTCAGGCGGTCATCAATCTGCTGTCGAACGCCATCAAATACACACCGCAAGGGGGCTTGGTCCGGCTGCGAAGCCGCATGGACGACACGCGCGCCGTGATCGAAGTCCAAGACAACGGCATGGGGATTCCCGTGGAATCGTTGCCGCGCCTGTTCGAGCGGTTCTATCGAGTCCCCCAGAACAACAAGGCCGCCGCCGGGACGGGACTCGGCCTGGCTCTCGTCAAATACATTGTCACCAACATTCACGACGGAGCGATCTCCGTCACGTCTCACGTCCAACAAGGAAGCTGTTTCTCGGTGCGAATTCCGCTCGGGCACCGCGACCGCAAGACACGCTCCGCTGAGATGCGGTTGGCGCGAAGTTGAAATCACGTAATTCATCGGTGCCCAGCCGAACGCGGCAGACCGTGTTGAGCAGAAATTGGCAATTGGTATTTGCTAATTGAGGAGCCGCCCCTGCCCCGATTTGTGCTCGACCTTCAATTTGCAATTAGAAATTCGCAATGACAAATTAGAAATCGCTGTCCCACGAACTCGGCATCACCCACTCGTCCCCTTCAAAACCCACACTCGTACTCCCGTCCCTGTTGTCCCTTGAGGAGCTTCGCCATGACTCACCGCATCATCGTATGTGACGACGAGCCGCACATCGTGCGTGCCATCTCTTTGAAGTTCACCCGCGCTGGCTTTGATGTGCATGGAGCCCCCGACGCGGAAACCGGCTGGGAGTTGCTCAAACGCGCCCCGACATCGCTGCTGATTACGGACTACACGATGCCGGGGATGAATGGGGCCGACCTCGTGCGGCGCGTTCGCGCCGACGAGGCACTCGCTGATCTGCCGGTCATCATGCTCACCGCGCGCGGATTCGAACTCGACGAAGAAGTAAACATCGAACACGAGTTGCGGTTGTCGGCCGTCGTCATGAAGCCGTTCAGCCCGCGCGAACTTGTGATGCGTGTCTATGACATTCTCCGACTCAATTCGACGCCGCGCATGTCGCGTTACGGAACTGAGTCCGAGTTGGCGGTCGCCTCGTTCTGAGGAGTTGTCGCACGCGACGGTCGTTGACGAGGTCAGATATGCACATCACCACCGAAACCTTTGGAAACGTGTTGGTCGTTCACACGCCGGACAACTTGACCGAAGTGACTTCGCGCCAGTTTGCCTCGACGTTGGATGAGCATCTCAATCTCGGACGCTCGTCGATCGTGTTGCAGATGGACCGCAGCGAACAGTTCGACAGTATCGGCCTGACAGCGCTGCTCGATCTCCAAGACCGGGCGCGAGCAGCGGGCGGGACCGTCAAAGTGAGTGGCCTCGTCGATCCCGGTCGCAAGATTTTTGAAGTGACTCGCCTCGATCAACGCTTCGACCTGTTCGACTCTGTCATCGATGCCGTCGCCAGTTTTCGGTAACCGTCCGCCATCATGAACAAGCCTCTGCTCAAACCGCGTCCGAGACTCGGCGACCTCTTGGTCCGCCAAGGGTTCCTTACGAACGAACGGTTGCAGGCGGCGCTCAAGTTGCAAGCGGAGAGCGGTGCGAGCAGGCTGCTCGGCGAAGTCCTGATCGAGCGCGAGTTCTGCACCGAGGAACAGGTTCTGGAGTGCTTGGCCATTGAGTTCAAGCTGCCGTTCGTGCGGCTCGACGCGCACCTGTTCGACCCGAAAGTCGTCGAGCTGCTGCCGCGCGAAGTGCTCGAAAAGAATCTGGTTCTGCCGCTGTTCAAGCTGCGCGAGACGTTGACGGTCGCCGTCGCCGAACCGTCCGATATTTTCCTGCTCGACCGGCTGAAGTCGATTGCGCGGTGCGAGGTCCAACTGGCGATCGCCTCCGCACGCGACATTCGCCGGGCGTTGCAGACGAATTTGTCCGACACGCCCGTCTTCGTCATCGACAACACCCTAGACGATGTTCACGGCGATCTCGGGGCCTTGATCGAAGAGACGCTCAACAACATCGATTCCGCGACGGAGCCGGATGGACAGACTCCGAAAAGTCCCGTCAGTCGGTTGGTCAACTTCATCGTCGCCTCGGCGGTGAAGGAAGGGGCGAGCGACATTCACATCGAACCGGCCGACCGACAACTGCGAGTTCGGTTTCGCGTGGATGGAGTGCTGTTCAAGTCGCTGGAACTGCCGAGTCGCATCGCGCCCGCGATCGTGGCCCGCATTAAGAGCATGGCGACATTGGACGATACCGAACGTCGTTTGCCGCAAGACGGTCGGATCCAAGTGATGTTGGAAAACCGGTCGATCGATCTGCGAGTCAGCACGCTGCCGCTCGCGCAGGGCGAGAAGACTGTGATCCGCGTCATGGATAATCGCCACCTCCCGCTGTCGTTGTCACAACTCGGTTTCAGCAGTGAAAATCTCGAACGCTTGCAGTCGCTGATTCGCAAACCGAGTGGCGTCGTGCTGGTCACGGGGCCAGCGAACAGCGGCAAGAGTACGACGCTCGCTGCGGCACTCAATACGGTCAGCGCCCTCGACAAGAACATCTGCACGGTGGAAGACCCGATTGAATTTCAACTGCCGCTCATCAATCAGTTCCCCGTCAACGAGAAGATCGGTCTGACGTTCTCGGCCGTGCTGAACAGTCTGATGCGGCAAGACCCCGACATCGTGATGATCGGCGAGATTCGCGATGCTGAGATCGCACAGTCCGCCGTTCAAGTGGCACTGGCCGGGCAGCTCGTGTTCAGCACACTCCACACGAACAGTGCCTGCGGTGCCGTCATGCGACTCATCAACATGGGGATCGAAGGTTATCTGATCGGTGCGGCACTGAATGGCATCCTCTCCCAACGTCTCTGTCGCCGCATTTGTGCGAAATGCAAACAGTCCTACGAACCCTCGAAGGTAATGCTCGCTGTGATGCAGCAGATGGGCCTCGAATGCCCCGAGTTCTTTCGTGGTGCTGGCTGCGTGAAATGTCGCAACACCGGCTATTCGGGGCGGATCGCCATCCACGAACTGCTCGTGGTGGATGACGCTTTGCGCGAAGCGATCTCCGGTTTGCCGACGCTGAAAACCGTCACCGAGTGCGCCCAGCGAACGGGCATGATTCCGCTTCGCTACGACGGACTGCGCAAAGTGCGCGAGGGATTGACCACGATCGACGAAGTCTTGCAGGTCAGCGATGCAGGCTGGCTACCGGAACGATCCCTCGCACGAGCCACCCCACGCGAGGCAACGTCGGTACTCGCGAGTGATCTCTAGGTGTCTGTCCGGATACCAGCAGGGTGGGCATTGCCCACCACAATCGGTCGTTGATGGTGGGCAGTGCCCACCCTACGGAAGGTATGGCCTTCGACTTTCCGGACAGACACCTAGGAACTCTCACGAGTTCCGCTACAGCAAACTTGGAAACGCTCTAATCCCAATCGTTCCCGTGCGCGAGCGGGTCGCTACTTCGCCTCACTCAACGGACGAGCGATTCCACCGAGGCTCCGCTCGACACCGCTCACGAACTCGGGATCGAGGCCGTTCAAAAACGTGCGCGCCTTGACCGCAGCCGCCGGAAGCACCTCAGGGGATTGCTTCTTTCCATCGCGTTCGCACACGAGCGCGAACGAAACGATCCCCTGCTTCGCGAGGTCGGAGTCGAACGGCGGCTTCCCGTACTCCTGCGTCAGGCGATCCAACAGTGACCAGTCTTTCCAGCGTGCCAGGTCTTTCAGAACGCTCGACGCCAGTCGAGGTTGATCCAGAAAACGCCGCATCGCCTGTTGAAGTTTCTCCGCGCGTAAACGGTCGCGTGCATAGTCCCAGACGAAGACCAGCGCATTACGGATTGGCAGCAGGTCATCCTCGGCTAACGGGTCATCGAACTTCGCCTTCAGCAACTTGTCCAACCCTTTTTCGCCCTGAAGCAGGATGTAGCCCGCCATCATGCCATCAATGCCGAACCGCGGTCGTTCCGGATCGGGGCGAGTCATGATGAGCGATTCGAGAAACGCCGCGTCGCGATCGTCACCACTGAGACCGAGCAACATTCCGTACAGGCCGATACGCACTTGCAGCTTCAAGTCTTTCGATGCCAGCCACAATCTCAGTTTCTCGCGAGGCAGCTTCGGAGCCAGCGCAGCGACATCCCGATACTCCGCGCGGCTGAACTCCGCGAAGGCGTCTCCTGCGATCTCTTCGTCGGATGATTCGAGGAACTTCAGAAAGAACGCCAGTCGATGAGGAGCTTCAGGTGACGGAACTTGTTTGATGTACCCGTAACGTCCCTCGGTGATTTCGACCGGTGCCGTCCACGTTGGTTCCTCTTCACCCGCCTCGCGAAACAATAGGAACATGTCGCCCGGCTGTCCGTCTCTTGCAAATGGAATCGTGACGCGCACTCCCTGCGGGAACGCTTTCAGGTCTCCGCGCAGCACCTCGACCACCTCAAACGAGGTCGTCGCGTCCACACTCGTCGCGTCGCCTTCGAGCGACAGCCACTTCACCTGCAGCGCCGCGTCACATTTGGCCAACCGCTGACTGAACGGCGGCTCCGTCGGCCCGCAGAAAGGACAACCGGGAACGGCGCGCGCCACGGTGGCATTCGCCATCAGCGCGGCCCCGATCAATACCATCACAACTCGTCGCCAAATCCGTGACATGCGGAACTCCTCACTCTGCCTGACGGCTCCCAGAGACCCTGCCATTCCAATGACCATCACAGCAGAACCGTCAGTCGAGCTGTTTTCGTTTGAGCCAAGCGATCAATTTGCTCGCGTCAGTGCTTCGAGCGGCAATCCGCTCGCGGCCGTGACGGTGGTCGCGGCCTGAAACAATTCATTGAGTACGTCGAGGTCGGCCCTGCGGTTTTGGATCAGACTCGTCCGCGCTTGCAGCACGCGCAGCACATCGACTTCGCCCGCTTTGAACTGCTCTTCAAGGCGTTGTAGTTCGATGGGTAAGTCTGCGGCAACGTGCTCGCGGGACTCTGCCCACAGATTGCGGGCACGTTCGTACCGGTCGGCTGCCGCCTGCGCTTCGAGTCCCGCGCGAAGCTGCAACTGCTGCCACGTCATGGCGCGCTGATTGAATTCCGCCTCGCGCTGTCTAACGAGCGGCATCCCGTTGTTGATGACGGGCAGGTCCATCTGAGCACGAAATCCCAGGAAGTTCGTTCCTCCCTCGTTGGCCGCGTAGTACGGGCCGATCTGCAAATCGGGAGTCCTCGCCGCACACGCGAGGTTCGTGTTGGCGCGCGCCGCATCCATGTCTGCGTGCGCCGCCATGATGTCCGGCCGGGTCGCCGAAAGAGACGTGAGTTGCTCCTTCGTGGCGGTCGCCCACTCCCAGCGAGCCGTCTCGTGATCGAGCACGATCTCGGCGTCGGAAGGCAGTCCCAGATGACGCCTCAAATCGAGCAGGGCCGTTTGCAGATTGGCCTCGGCGAGCTGCATTTGCTTCCGCGTGGAACGGGCATCCAACCGCACCATCGCGACATCAGCGGCCGTCGCCGCACCGGCAGCCAACTGACGTTCGAGGATCGTTAGCAACTGCTTGTTGTTGTCGGCGTTGGCCCGCGCGAGGTCTCGCAAGCCCTGCTGATAGACCGCCGCGAAGTACAGCCGCTGAGTCTGCGCGATATTCAGCAGTTCCGCCTGCAACAGATTCCAACGGACACTATTCAGCGCGGCCCCCGCCGCCTCTTCGCGATACTGCTGTTGATGAGCCAGTTGTATCTGTTGCATCACGAGGACGTAGTGCGCTGTCGTCCCCGGTCCTCCGACGCGAGCATCCTGATAGGGCGTCGCCTGCACCTGCACCCACGGGTTGAACGGATACGTCTCGGCCACTCCCAACGCCGCCGCACTGACGCCCTCGACTTGCCGCAGCGCGACAAGGTCCGGGTTCTGCCTGAGCGAGGTCTCGACGGCCTGACGGATCATCAGCCGCCTTGGCCCCTCGGACGGGCTGGGTGCGATGGCGGCTGGATCAGCACCTGACGTTTCGCTGACGAGCCGGATGGCAGACGTCTCGTCGTCCGGTGACTTGGCGGACAACGACGCGTCTTTTCGGTCGCAGGCAACCCATCCTGCCGGCTCGTCGTCGAGGAGATCGGGAGGCGAGCCGTGCGGACTGATGGCAGCACGCGACCTGGCTCCATCGGCCCGGCAGCCCGCGAGACAGATCGCGAGGGCTGTCCCGGTCAGAACCGTAAGAATCGAGCGCACCGTGATCATCGGCATCCGTTCCCGCTGAACTGCAACAGACACTTGCACGCAACGACCGCTCGAG
>JAYVOX010000214.1:0-8095 GCA_043757695.1 Schlesneria sp. | reverse complement strand
GTGGCGGCGGCGTGGGTGAGGTGCCGCCTTGAGCGGTGGGGCCGGTGATTTGATCGAGCAGTACTCGTTCGGCGGCGGTTTGCAGGAGGCCGCTCAGCGTCTTGAGGGCCTTCTTGTTCTTGTCGCTCAGCGGCCCGGCCTTGGCATCGAGGCTCACCAGCAGCGGAAGGATCTGATTGATGAGTCCATTCAAGGCCGTGAGGTCCGTCTCAATCGCATCGACTTCCGTCTGATAGCCCGCCATCGGCATCCCGGGCAGACCTTGATAGGGCACACCCAGTTGTTGCAGAACATTGAGGGTCACCGTCCCGCGTGCGACGATTTCCTGAATCTCCGAATTGGTGAACACCCGGTCGTACTCAATTTCAATGCGAGTCGTCATGGCAGCGATCCTCCGAGAGACGTGAGTGGCGAAAGCCCGATTCGAGGCAGAGAAACCTCGAAAACAGTCCGCCATACTACTGGAGGATTTTGAAAATCCTCAGAGCGAACTCGAAATTTCTCTGGAAGAATCCCGGTTCCCTCAAGAACGCAACAGCAGACATAGATGCCTCTGGAGATTGGTCAGCAAGTTTCCGGCGCTCCCCAGCGCCCCACCGACTGAAGCCAGCCTGAACCACGCCCCGGTCAGTGGATTCCGAGAATCTCCAGCAAGAAACGGCTTCCGCCCAGCGCCGCGGCCAAAAACTTTGATTTCAGCCTAGAAAACCCCAAGTTACGAGTTTGGCACCGCTCACACGCGACGAGGTGGCCGTGGCTGGAGCCGCTTTGGGCGAAGCCACGGAGACAGCGATCAACCGAACAGACCGGGGCCTCGCGAAGCCGCTCCTGCCCCGGCCACACCTGTACCTCCCGAGTGTCAGTATGGGAGAAGCATTTGCCCATCATTCTGAATCTCAGGAGCCACAGGCGAATCTGCAACCCCGAATTCTGGGACATCCGCAGGTTCCGGGGGCGCATCGAACGGACTGCCACCATTTGGAGCGTATGTATCCTTCAGAGCGTAGATGGGCTGCGTGCGTATCGCGTCGTTGCGGTGCTGATCATCCCGAGCGAGAAAATCAACTTGTTTCACTTGGTTCTTTCCTCTGCGCTGCGGGTGTGCGTAAAGCCCAACATCCAACATGTACGCCTCATACCGACCCGCCTCCCCTGCCGCACTCGTATTCTCATGAACCAAGTGAACGAGTCTGTAATCCAAAAGTTGGCGAAGCATCTCGCGTTGGTGTAGCTTCTGTTCCAACTCATCCTTGCTTACGAGAAACAGGTTGCGTTTCCTTTGGTTGACGCAGAAACCTTTGATGTCGAGCAGCATCTGTTCGAGTTGCGCCGTTTCATCAACATGATCGGAGATCAGGTCATCATGCTTCGTTTCACGCAAATACAGATTTGCGGCCTCGTTGACGAGGAAAACGTCGAGCTTTTCCTTATGTCTGCTCCGCCCAATCTCTAACGCTCGGGACAAGATGTTCATGAAGTCTCGCGGTACGCCGCCTGACGACAGGATGAGCTGTTGCCAACTATTACCTGCAAAAAGGTCGTCGAACTTTGATGTCGGATCAATATGCTGAATCTGGTGCCAAAGGTCGCGAATGAATTGTTCCACTTCCGCAAAGTTACGAAACGTTCGGTCGAGGTCAATTGGCAACACGTCATGCTCTTTCTGCATGCCGTGGATCAGATCTTCGCCTCGCCGATAAAGGCTACTCCGATGTGCTATCGTCCCGAACTTGATGAACACGTTGACGTTCTTTGTCAGGCTTTGCATGTAGTCGAGAACCTGTGCCTGATCACGAACCGTGAGGTGGTAGAAGTCATCAAGCACCAAGTAGTAGGTGCCAAAAGCGGCCGAAACGGCATCTCTAAGCAATGTCTTCGCATCGTGAAGATGACGAGAGATGCGGTCAATCTTCCTATCCCTGCCGGAAGAACTCTCGGTTCGTGTCAAAGAACGTTCGCTTTCACGCGAGTCGATTCTCTTGGTACTGATTCCGTTCGCGGTCTTCAATTCCGATTCCCGGCTTTGAACATCCTTTTGGCCACACTGTTCGTCGATACGCAGGTCGGCCTCTTCAAAGCGATGAAGCAATTCATCAAGCCACTTCTCTTCCGCTGCAAGCCGCGCGAGCACCGGCCGCACTGAAAGGCGACGAATTAGCCGATACCAACAATTCCGCCTCCGGACATCACGGTCGATAGCTTGGAAGAGTGACCGAAGAACTTGGACCAGAATGTCCGGAAACGACAGCGTCTTGTAGTCGTCAATGTCAATCCAGATGACACCGTTCTTCGTCTCCGCAGCGGTCGAGACAAGTTCACTGAGCAGCATCGTTTTCCCTGAGCCACGGCGACCAAACACAACTGTGTGACGTGGAACAGAAATCAGTTCAAGATTGTTTCCAGTGTCGATGTACTGCCGATTTCGATCTTTCGATGCTCGCGGCTTCTCTTTGAGAAACGTAATCAGTTTCGACACGCTATTGTCGCGAAGGCTTGTCATGTTTTGATTTCTCTTCTCCTTGTTCGGAAAAGGTCGGGGACTGATGTATGACGTACCAACGGCAACGCATTACGCCAGAATCTTCTCGATCACGTTGCCGCTCACGTCAGTCAGGCGGAAGTCTCGGCCTTGGAATTTGTAGGTGAGGCGTTTGTGGTCGATGCCGATTTGGTGCCCACCCTACGATTGTGAGTCGCGTGTCGAGTTTGCTTTTGGGAGATCCTTGTCACGTCTCTGTTTGATTTCGGCGATCAATTGATCCACGGTCGCATCTCCGAGGATCTCGTCTCGTTCGTCGGTGTAGTTCCCGAATCCCGAAGTGAACTGACCGAGAAAACGGGCCGTGTTGACCGGGCCGATTTCTCGACAAAGCAGGGTGATCGCCGCCGTGGTGATTTCGGCAACAGAAGCGGTTGCGGTCGTCATTGAGGCACCTCGTTGGCTAGTTCCAAGGGAGAAACAACTTTCATGGACAGGTCTGTCTGCTGCCGTGATTTCTTCAAGACTCGATCATCGCAGGTGCAGTTCCGTAGGGTGGGCACTGCCCACCCTACGGTTTATTCGCCGACGGTGTCTTTGATGTCGGTGAAATCAAGGCTCACCAAATCTCGACAGGCCGGTCCTAACCGCTATTCCAACCTCCAAACAGATGTGGCCCACTTTGCCATCGTGGCTTGGCGGCGGCTCACGCTGTCGGGAGTCCATTCGTCACCAACTATCTCCTTTGTGATCCGATACTGGCTCTGTTCGTATGCCGCTCGTTTGACGAGAAAATCAGAGTTGCCAACAGTTCGGTTTGGGGTTCTTTCCAAAAGTGTGTAATTGCCGAGTCGGTAGGTAAACCGCTCTCGATTCTCCTCCTCAAAGTTTGCCTCCCAAGCAGAGCTCGGATTCTCTGGCAGTATGTGTTCGATCGTCGCGGCGCTGTTTTCAAAATCGAGGTCGGCCTGCGACAGATGCTGTTCGAGCTTGCACAAGATGTAGCTCACGAGTTTGCCTTTTGATCGCGTTGAGATGATCGATGTCTCAAAGGCATTCTTGAATTCCTCATCGGACACATAGATCGGCCCGAGACCATCCGCGACTTGCTTGGCCGTTGTGATGTTGCCCTTCCGAATTCCAACAGCAACAACGTTGTAGGCTTCTTCGAGCCGGCTCGGGTTTTTCTGACAGATCATGTTGTAACGGAGTGAGATCACCAGACACGTTTGCAGCACACGCCTGATTTCTCCCACTGGAAACGACATTGCGGCGCAGGCCAGAATCAGCGACTTGTACTGTGTCACCGCGAACAAGTTGAGGACACGAATGATTTGCTTACAGCCCTCATAGTCCTTCCACAAATCGTCATTGCAGTCGTCCATTGCCGCGAACCAGTAGGCCGCCGATTCGAGCTCATCCAATAATCGAAACACGTCTTCACGGCCTACAACGTCAGCCTTCAGAATCTTGAAGAGACGCTCGCGACGCACATAACTTTGCCGCGAATTGATGAAGTGTCGGAGGAACGTCGGGAACTCGCGCATTCGCACGGTCTCGGTAATCCGCTTCCATTGATCGCGAACATGCGCGAGGTCGGTTTCGCTCGCCGCCGCTTTGGAAAACAGGAAGTTCTTCAACAGGTCCGTTGCGGTCAGCTCCAAACCACGCGCATTCAGTGTCTCAAACACCGTGTACGCACTCAGGTCGTCCACAACTTTGATCTGAATAAACAGCAGCTTCGTGGCGATCATCTCCAAGAATTCCGCCAGCCGCGATCCGGTCAGGGTGGTCGCGTAATGGTCACTGATTCGGTCGAAAAAGAAACGATACGCGGACCACAGCTTTCCCTCGGAATCCCGCAGCTTTCGAGGATTCAATGGTGTTCGAAACTGGATGAGAAACTGCTGGTAGAAACCGTCATCGTTTCGGTTGAGCGACAGCTTGCTGTACATCCGGAGCGATGCGGGATGCTTGCCCCCGATGAATTGCTGCCGCAGCAAATTAAGTCGTTCCTCATTGGCAGCCGATTCAACTCCACCTGCTATCAGTTCCTGCAATTTGGCGAGTACCGCGAGGACCACAATACTGAGCGTTGCCAGTCGCTGCTGACCGTCTATCACAATCAACCCGTTGTCAGACTCTTGCAGTACGATTGCCCCCATGTAGTGTGGCTGCGATCCCGCTCCGATCTCGACGATGTCGCTCCATAGATCTTCCCACTCCTCTTCGCTCCACGAATAGTCACGTTGGAAATCCGGAACACGGTATCGCTTCCCATTCGAGAAGAGTGTGTTGAGATCGACTGTACTCGTATCCAATAAGGGGGCTTGGCTCATGTTTCATCTCTTCAGTTTGATTCAAGGCCCAACGGCGGCATCGCGTACTCTGACAGCGTTAGCAACGAACGTCACACCAGTAACTTCTCAATTACATTCCCGCTCACGTCGGTCAGGCGGAAGTCTCGGCCTTGGAATTTGTAGGTGAGGCGTTTGTGGTCGATGCCGAGTTGATTCAGGATCGTCGCGTGGAGATCGTTCACATGCACGATATCGACGACGGCGTTGTAGCCGAAGTCGTCGGTTTGGCCGTGGCTGATGCCGCCCTTGATGCCGCCGCCCGCCATCCAGATCGAAAAGCCCTTGATGTGGTGATCGCGGCCGTTGCCTTGGGCCATCGGGGTGCGACCGAACTCACCGCCCCAGACGACGAGCGTTTCGTCCAGCATCCCGCGCTGCTTGAGGTCCGCAATCAGGGCCGCGCACGGTTGATCGACTTCCTTCGCGATCCCCGCGATGCCGTCGCGGATGCCGCCGTGGTGGTCCCAGTCGCGGTGATAGAGCTGGATGAATCGAACGCCATGCTCGGCGAGGCGTCTCGCGAGTAAACAGTTCGCGTTGAGCGAACCGTCGAGGCCCGTGCAGCCGTACTGCTCCATGATGTGTTTCGGTTCCTGCGACAGGTCCATCAGGTCGGGGACGCTGGCCTGCATTTGGAACGCCATCTCGTACTGGTTGATCCGCGTGGCGATCTCGGGATCGTCGATGCTCGCGTCGAGCAGGCGGTTGAGTTGGTTGGTCGCATCGACGACATCGCCCTGCTGATCGCGAGTCACTCCCGCCGGGTTGTTGATGTAGTAGACGGCATCTCCCTTCGAGTTGAACCGCACTCCCTGAAAGCGACTCGGCAGGAACCCGCTGTGCCACTGCCGCGACGCGATCGGCTGCTGCTGCCCGCTCTTGCCGGTTGAGGTGAGGACCACAAACCCCGGCAGGTCATCGCAGTCGGCCCCCAGTCCATACCACGCCCACGATCCCATGCTCGGCCGGCCCGAGATCGTCGTCCCCGTGTTCATGAACGTGTGCGCCGGATCGTGATTGATCGCCTCGGTGACGAGCGACCGGATGATGCACAGTTCGTCGGCGACTCCGCCCAGCTTCGGGAACTGGTCGCAAATCTCCTGTCCCGACTGGCCGAACTTGGCAAACTTGTGCTGCGGGCCGAGGCACTTCAGTTTTTGTCCCTGAAGCTGCGCGATCGGCTGCCCCTGCGTGATCGACTCGGGCATCGGCTGCCCGTCCTGCCTGGCCAGTTCCGGCTTGTAGTCGAGCGTTTCGAGATGACTCGGCCCCCCCGCCATGCAGAGATGAATCACCCGCTTCGCCTTCGCCGGCCGATGCAGCGGCGTGACGATTCCCGGCCAGCGAGTGTTCGCGGGTGAAGCGGAGACCACCTCGGCAGCCCTCAAAATCTTGGGATCAAGCAGCGACGCAAGCGCCATCGCACCCATGCCGCTGGTCGTGCGAGTCAGAAACGAACGGCGAGACACTTCGCGGCGCAGGGCTTCGTAAGAAGACTCAAAGAGGTTCATCGAGGTGTACCTTGTGAGGATGGAGAGAAGCGGCTGCTCATTAACAATGTCGACGAGGGAAGAGCAGACCTTCGGTCGGGCGTATCGGCGAGATCAGGAGACCCGCGCCGAACAAGTCGAACAATGTTGGTGGAGACTTTGAGACGACCCTGCGAATCATCAACGGCCTTGGTCGAAAACTCCACTGACTCGCGATTGTAAAGCCGTCGAAGTGCGCAACAAAAAACGCCTCGTGTCTTTCAACACGAGGCGTCGTTGGGATCAGACCCACTGCTTCACGTGATCGTCGTCGATCAAATCAGCGGCAGCAAGGAGCGGCTGGAGCACAGCCACCACAGGCGGGAACCATGATCTTCTTCGCGACCATCTGGCAAACTTGGACTTGGACTTCCTTCTCGACGGTGACGGGAACGCAAACCGAGTAGGTCTCGGTCTTGTCTTCGTTCACGGTGTCGCAGACGGTGACCTGGAATTGCTCTTCGCGAGTCTTAGGAACGCAAACGGTGAAGTTCACGGTCCGAGTCTTCTCTTCGGGAACAACCTTGCAAACCGCCACTTGACGGGTGCGGTTTTCTTGGCGGCAGAGTTGAACCTGATATTCGTACTCTTGCTGAGAAGCGATCATCTCGCAGACCTGAGTCGTGCGGGTGCGTGCTTCTTGGCGGCAGAGAGCGACTTGGTATTCATACTCTTGTTGGGAAGCGGCCGTCTCACAGACCTGGATGGTGCGAGTGCGGTTTTCCTGACGGCAGAGCTGAACTTGGTAATCGTACTCTTGCTGTGAAGCGACCATGTCGCAGACTTGGACTGTGCGTGAGCGAGCTTCTTGGCGACAGAGTTGAACCTGGTAATCGTACTCTTGCTGTGAAGCAACGGTCTCACAGACCTGCACGGTGCGAGACCGGGTTTCCGGGCGGCAGAGCGTGACGTTGTAGGTGTAAGGAACCTGCTTGGCCTGTTGAACGTTGACCGTGTACTGAACTTGGCGTTGGATGACGCTGGGAACCCAGACGTTTTGCATGGCCGCACAACCACCGCAAGGAGCGGCAACGGCAGCTTGACCGCAACCGCTTCCGCAGCCATTGCCACAACCGCTACCGCAGGCACCGCAACCATGACAGGCATGGTGACGACGTGGCTGACAGCAGTGAGCGACAACGCCGCACGACTGGCAACCGTTCGAGGCAGGTACAGCACGCTGTTCCCAATGACCTTGGTCTTCGCAGACCGTGCGAGTCTGAACCAGAGGAACGCATTCCCAAACCGTGCGAGTGCCATTGCGCTGCTCGGTGTAGGGGACGTTGACCGTGTAGGCCTGTTCGACATTCCGGGTGACCGGAGTGTGAACCGTTCGCGTGGCCTTGCGCGTTTCCGCGTAAGGAATGTTGACCGTGTAAGCCTGCTCGACATTGCGTGTGACCGGGGTCATCACGGTGCGAGTCGCCTTGCGGGTCTCCGAGTACGGCACGTTGACTACGTAGGTTTGCTCAACGTTGCGCGTGACCGGAGTGTGGATGGTGCGCGTCGCCTTGCGGGTTTCCGTGTAAGGGACGTTGACCATGTAGGTCGATTCGACGTTCCGGGTGACCGGAGTGTGAATCGTGCGCGTGGCCTTGCGCGTTTCCGTGTAAGGGACATTCACGGCGTAGGTCTGATCGACCATCTCGGTCACTTGGTTGTGAACGACGTACTTCTCTTCGCGAGATCGGGCTTCGTTCTCGTTGTAAGCAACCGTTCGTGAACGG
>JAYVOX010000213.1:0-8111 GCA_043757695.1 Schlesneria sp. | reverse complement strand
ACCGAAGGGGAGTTGCTGATCGTCACCGAGGACAACAAGGGCATCCCGCTAGTGCGGCCGACCGACGCGCCATCGCCCGGAGCGCATCTCACAAAAGGGCAGAAGAAGAACAAGAAGAAGATGGCCTGCGTGGGCTGCGTGTACTCGGTGGATCGACACGTGCGGACGCCGGAAGAACTCGTGGCCACGCTGTTCCGCGATGTCGATCGACCCCGGCTCCCGCCGCCGGTGGCTCAACACAAACGCGACTGGGCCAGCCTGACCCCGTCTTCGGCCCACCCAGCCGGAGCCTCTTGGAACGCATCGAAGCCGGCGACTTGCAAGGCTTTCTCTCGACGCATGAATTGAGCGATGTCGCGCATCGGTTGATGACACTGGAAGCCTGCCAGACCTTCGGTTGGCCCTACGCCGGAATTGGACAAAAGCTACGCAGTCGCCCTGCGGATATCGCGCAACTCCATCGCTTTCGCGAAGCCTTGGACGAAATCATGGCGAGCGGTGTTCAAGTTCTGTCGGTCACGGGGCGAGAGGTTTTGCGGGCTGCTGACCTGAGCCGACAGCACGGACTGCTCAGTGGCGATGCTTTGATCGTTGCCTTGATGCAAGCAAACAATCTCACAGCGATCGCCAGCAACGATGCTGATTTCGATCGGATACCGGGAATCAGTCGCTACTCGCCTTTGTAAGCGACGGCGTAACACGATCGGTGACTTTGCGAAGCGTGCTCGCCTGATGTGTTATGGTCCCAAGACTCAAGATGAGGAGACAACATGACACTCACGCTGGAACCCTCCCCCGATCTGGAAACACGGTTGGCACAGGAAGCCGCTTCGCAGGGGCTGCCGGTTGAGAAGTATGCGGTCCGGGTGTTGGAGCGAAGTCGCCCAATCTCTGTTCGGCGCGAAGAACTGGCTGCCGAACTGCAAACGTAGATTGATGCCGGTTCGTCGGAACCGGCCAGCGACGACCTGTTGGAACAACTCGACGCGGATCGAACCTCGGATCGTCCGTTGTATCCGCCCGAGTTGAAGGGTGTGACATGGTAGGCGGGGTGGCTCCGCTCGAATTGAATGTCGGGGTGAAATGTGCCACTGCTTTGGAGCCTCCAGTGAAGTAGTGACGATGGGTCGCGACTTCACGGATTGCACTGCTGCTCCGAAAACCCTGAAGCCGTGGCACGTCAATCTCTATTTCGACTTCACGCGGTCAGGATTGACCGGTTGCTGACCAACGCGAGTGCGAGTCAGGGAATGCCTCGCCTACGTAGCTCAGTCATTCCAAGACTGAGATTCTCCGTCCAGCAGACCGGTCAATCCTGACCGCGAGAGGCATAGACCGCACCTGACACTTCAACCTGCCTCAACGAACCCGGCCGCTTGTGCAGTCGCTTTCGCTACCGCACAGCGGCCGGATGTTTAAAGACATCATTCGCGATTCGCGATGTCTATCGGGAGTAGAACTGGTTGGGATCGAATTGGCCTTCGTACTTGGTGTCGGTCAGGTAGTCGAGGCGTTCGCAGCGGAGTTCGCCGCGACCGCGCAGTTGTAGCAGTTGCTCGTGGGACTTCAGGCTGAGCAGCGTCTCGGTGGAGCAACCCAGGACATCGGCCCATCTTTTCGCCATCAGTTGCGTATTCAGGCCGAACAATTGCAAGGCGCCGCAGTTGTTGATGATCGTCTCCCAGCAGTTGGGATAGCTGGCGGTCAGTTGTTGAATATCTTGCCAGAAGGTCCAGCAGCGGACTCCAAACCCGCGCGCGAGCGTCATCGCCGCCTTCATCATGGGGAACTCACCGAGATTGCCCGCCTCATCAATGAGGAAGAGCGTTCTCGGGTTGGGGATCTTGTTGCGAGAGAAGACGGCACTGAACAACGCGGCCAGTACGATTCTGGGGAGCGCCTTGTGGCTCTCTACTCGCTCGGGCGGGATGACGAAGTAGATCGTCATCGGTTTGCCGTCGGCGAAGTCCTGCAAGCTGAAGCTCGATTTTTGGAGCATCTTCGCGACACGCTCGCTGTTGAGTGTCTTGGTGTAGGCTTGAGCCGTGGCCAATACACCGGGGCGAGTATCTCGCTCGGACAATTGCAAAAATGAAGCGAGTTCCTGTTGAGCCAACTCGCGCATCTGCTTGCCCTCTGTGTCCAACAAAATAGCGATGTTCGTGATCACATCGTCGTTGTTCAGAAGTCGTCGCATCTCATTGAGGTTCTGCATCTCGGGCGGCTTCTGTGTCATCAGGTAATTGATGACGCCGCTGTTTAATCCGCCAGCCGAGTTGTCCCAGAAGGGATCGCGACCGAATTTATTCCCTTCAGCCAACATCGACGCCAGCATTTGGGAGTCGGTGTCGATATCGGCGGTCTTCAGTTTGAACATATCGAGCGGATTGAGGCCGTCGGTATGGTTGTCAATCACGCTGAAGGGGTCGAGTCGAAGGACTTGCTGTCCCATCTCACGCCGCCGTCGATGGGTGCAGTTATAGAGTTCCCCTTTCACGTCGATGGCCACGACCTGACCGGGATAATCGAGTAGCGTGGGGATGGCACAGCAACGGCCTTTGCCTTCACCCGTGGGGGCACACGTCAGCAGATGTGGCCCGTCGTAAAGGATGGGGTTGTGAGCGATGAACTCGGGACGAGGTTGCTGATGGAATCCGATTTTGCGTCGCTGGGGTTCGCACTCGTAACCGAGTAACAGCGAATCGCTGGTGGAAGGGGGAGGGGAGTCTGGACTGGGCATTGATTTGCGCGAACGGGCGACCATGAGAAGTCACTTTCTGGGAGTTGTGGCCAGCTCACCTGTGGAGCCGTCACGGTGAATGCGAGTCGAGGGAACGAGACACAAAAGGAACAAGACCCTCGCCGTCTCAGTTGGCATCCCACGCGGACAATGGGCCGACAAGAGAGCGCTTGTCGCGGCGAAACTCGTTGACTCGCGATGCCGTGTGACACGCCAGAGCCGGTCAGAAATCTGTCCGGCCTGTCGTGTCACACGGATCGTTGGTGAGTGGGATGTCGTCCTTCGCGATTCACTGCGAAAGGTCGTCGCGGACATCGTGCCCGCTGCGTTGCCTCATCGCGGCGTTCGATCGAAAAGTGCCTCAGAAGGACTCGCGGCAACTCTCGATGTCATTCACAGCAGTCAATGACGAGCGGGACACTAACAACATCCGCCGAGAGTAATCCAGACTGCGGGTTCACTCCGGGTTGGTGAGATTATCGGCCTACAAAACAGATTTGTTTGGAGACGAATAAATCGAGGATTGATGCGCCTCATCTCGACGCGCTGCACGCACGGCGCGGCGGCTGTTGTTTAACTCGTGCGACGGAGAGTGATTGCCATTCTCGATCCGAGTGAGCGATGAGAGTGCGAGTCAGGGAATGCCTCACCTACGTAGGCGAGCAATCCATGGCGCTGAGCGAAAACGCGAGTCACGAATCAGCGCACCATCAAGCACGATCGAGATCGGACGCTTCGCAGCGCGACATCATCTTGGGTGAACAACCTTGCGGGGCAGGGCGTCTGAAATAGAGGTGGCTGTTGCGCGTGAGACGCTCGAACGCGCGGGCGTGGCACGTGGCTTGGATACCCGAGGAGGAACGGGCAGTGCGGCGGCGTTGTCGCTGGGATAGGGGACGATGTGATTGGCAACGAGTTGCAGATTGGGGATCGCCGCATTCTTGTGCTTCTTCACTAAATCTCGCAGTTCACGTGCGGTGAGATCTGGGCGTGAGTTCAGAATGAGTGGTCCGCCGGTGGGGCGGACATCGGGCGCGGACCACGAACTGCGACCGACCCAATGGCCGACGAGTGCCTCTCCCTTTTCCAAGTCGGACTTCGTGACGAACAGATTCGTGGTGCCGCTCTCGGCCTGCGGGTCAGTGCTGCGCCAGTTCAAGTTCCAGACCTTGCCATCGTGCAGCTTCAACGGTCGCCCGAAGACGCGCATCCGCATCAGTTCTCCGGTTGGTGTTCCGACGGTGACCGATCCACTGAGATTCCCGTTGGCGGTGCATTCGAGCTGCAAACGACCGCAGAACCAGTGTCTTTCGGGGAGATTGTTGGTTGTCGGCGCGACCAGTTCACTGACGTGATATGTGTGCGTGAATCGAGCGAGGCAGCGCGTCAGTTCGACCGCTTCCCGTCGTCGCGTTGCTCGTTCCTCGAAGGCTTGGTGCAGGCAGGTCTTCAAAATCGCGAGGGCCGCTTGCTTCTCTTTGGAGTCTGCGGAGAGCGTGATGACCGGCTTCGCATCTGCGGCGGTCTCGATCTGTTTCGCGACCGACGACGACCGCCTACTTTTTTTGGTGCGTGGCGTGACGGCCACGATGAGCGTGGTATCGCGCGACAAGTCGGCAGGAAGGTCGAGTGCTTCCAAATTCCGTTCGTCCGCGTCGTCCAAGAGTTCGCGATAGGAGAGAGTCCAACTGTCGCTGGCGGCCACCCGTGCGTGAGCCTCCAGCAATGTCGGTACTTCGTCGAAGGATTCGACCAGTCCTTCGATCTGCGACCACGGGACAGCGAAGTGTTTGAGCCGACTGGTGAGTGCCACCATCGGCGTGTCGCGAATCGCCTCCCAAGCGGAGAGGCTCGGGCGGAGCGATGATTCACGTGGAGGATTGTTTCCGGCGAGGGGCCGTTGTCGCAACAGACAGCACTGCAACGGCAGTTGGGCCACGAGCTCCTCGGGGACGAGTTTGCTGACGCTTCCTTCCAAGCAACAGGCCACGATCACGTCTAAGCTCGCGTGGGATTGCGAGCCGAATAGCAGTTCATCCGAGTCCTGAATCGTCTGCACGAACTTCAGTTGGATCTCCGGAAACTGAGCTTGGAACTGGTGTCGCACCTCATCCAAGACCGACGGCAACACACGCATGTTGATGAGGTTCGTCGTGCCGATGCGAATCGTCACGGGACGCTGCAATGACTCGTCCTTCAACAGCGAAACCGCCGCGTCATAGTGTTCGCGCACGACCGCCAATTGATCACAGAGTTCCTTCAATTGTGCCACATCGTGAACGAAGAGGTCCAAGATACGGCGACTCACGAAGTCGCGATCCAAACCGAGAGCATCCGACAATTGCTTGCAAAAGGCGGGGAACCGCGTCCCCTGCACGTAGCTGCCTGCCTTGGCTTTGCCTTCCGTCTCATTCCGCACGCGCAGATGCTGTTCGAGAAACTTCACCACGTCTGTATTGGTGTCAAACTTCGCTCGGTTCCGCAGTGCCTCTTCGAGCATCGCGCGCAGTTGATCGCACTTGTAAATGGTCGGCCCTTTGCCGGGTGTCGGCTTGGCTTTCTTGGTCGATCCAGTGGCAGTGGCCATGCGAGTGACTTCCGAAATGGAGCAGAGTTCGGCGGAACTGGGAGGCAGGTCACCGTGCGAGCTTGAGCTTGCCCGCGGCGACAACAAGCCAACGATCGTCCTGTTGCAAAGCTGCGACTACTACTTGCCGAAGTTGCCGAGCAGCTTGATTCGGATATTGCGGAAGTCGACTCGCATCGGGCCACCGCTGTGGACTTGCAGAGCCACGATTCCGGAACGAGCGATGTCAGCGTCCGCCTCTTTGTAATCGACCGTCGTCACGCCGTTGATCTTCAGCGTGATGTGATCTCCCTCGGCGCGGATCGTGTATTCGTTCCAGTCCGACTTCTTGAGAACCGGCTCCAACTCGGGCGCCGCCTGGACGAGGACCTTGTTGCGGCGAGACTCGTCGTACAGACAGCCCCAGTACTTTTCGCCGAGGTCCGCTTGATAGCCGGAGACCTCGGTGGTGTTCGGCAGCTTCTTTGTGCGGAACTGCACGCCGGTGTTCCCCGCGCCGTCCTTCACGCGGAACTCCAGTTTCAACTCGAAGTCCCCGAACTCTTCCTTCGTGCAGAGGAACTGGTTGTGCTTGATGCCGGGTGAGTCCCCGACGATCGCGTTGTCGGCCACCTTCCACAGCGTGGTATCGCCCTCCCAACCGGTGAGGTCTTTCCCGTTGAAGAGCGAGCGATAACCGGGTTCATCGGCGGCGAGACCAAGCACCGAACTCATCACGACGACCAAAGCGAGTAATCCCGAACGGTGCGAACTGGTGAATCTCACGATGCTTGCTCCTGAAAAATGATTTTGAAATTGCCGCTTGTCATTTTGATTCCATAACCCGCATGTGTCCGAAGCAGGGCCAGAACCACAGGCACTCGGACAGCCGATCCAATTCTCCAACACTCAGCCCCTGTTTGCGATCCGCCCAAGGCCCGATGGAGTAGTCGCCGGTTCCGTTGTGAACATCCGTCAGACCCCGCTCGAACTGCTCGGCGTGAGGTTCGACAAAATCGAAGTGGATCAGGTCGGCATCGACGCGAAACGACATTTGCCTCAGTTTGTCCGACGGCTCGTGCAGCGACAGCCTCAGCTTTTCAAAACATTCATATTTCAGGCCACCGGTGATCTTGGCCTCATCCGCCGCGAGCAACGGCTGCAACGGGATCGTGCGGTACGCTCCGGCCCCTTCGTGACGAAGTTGATTGAGACATTGCTTCAGGGCCAGCACGGCATCCGGCTTCGCGGTGAAGTGCAAGCCCGGATAGTTGCGCTGATGCTCGCGATACCGCCAACACCAGACATCGAGGTTTGTCAGATACCGTTCCATGATGATCGCGCGACCGGAGAACGAGGACGTGACACGGGGCTTGAGTCTATTTCCGCTTGCGGATGGCCACAACCAACAGCATCCGTCCGATTGTCACTGTGAGAGACCGACGGCATACTGCCCGCCACGTTGTCTGGATCCCGTCACGCTCCGACAGGAAGCCGCTCATGAGCCGCCAAGTTTGTTGTTTGCTTCGTACTTTGAAGCGAATCGCCCGGGCGTGCCTCGTCGTCGTGACCGCGATTCTCTGCGGGACAACCTTTGCCGCCGAGTCGTCTCGCACAAACTTCGTGATCGTGCTGTGCGACGATCTCGGTTACGGAGACATCGGCTGTTTCGGGCATCCTCACATCAAGACGCCCAACCTCGACAAGCTGGCAGGTGAGGGGCTGCGGCTGACGGATTGTTATGCCGCCGCGCCGGTCTGCTCGCCCTCGCGCAGCGGCCTGCTCACCGGACGGATTCCCAACCGACTCGGCATCTACGATTGGATTCCCGCCCAGAGCCCGATGCACCTGATGCAGAAGGAGATCACGATCGCGAAGCTGTTGAAGGACGCGGGCTATCAGACGTGCCACGTCGGGAAGTGGCACTGCAACGGACACTTCAACTCGCCCGAGCAGCCGCAACCCGGCGATCACGGGTTCGATCATTGGTTTTCGACGCAGAACAACTCGCTGCCGAGCCATCACAACCCCGTCAACTTCGTCCGCAACGGCCAGTCGGTCGGATCGCTCGAAGGTTACTCCAGCCAGATCATTGTGGATGAGGCGCTGAGTTGGCTCGGTCGGCGCGATGCTTCCAAACCGTTCCTGCTGGTGGTCTGGTTGCACTCACCGCACGAGCCGATTGCGACGGCGAGTTCGTTCGTCGATCAGTACAAATCGGTCGCCGTGACACCCGAGCAGGCCGAGTACTTCGGCAACGTCACTCAACTCGATCACGAAGTCGGTCGATTGATGAAGCGGTTCGACGATGACGGCCTGCGCGACAACACGCTCGTGTACTTCAGTAGTGACAACGGGCCGGAGACGCTCAAGCGGTATCCCGCCGGAGCGCGCAGCTACGGTGTGCCGGGACCGCTGCGAGGGATGAAGCTGCACATGTACGAAGGAGGCATTCGGGTACCGGGGATTCTCCGTTGGCCGGGTCATGCGAAAGCGGGACAGACCGTGAGTGAACCGGTCGCGAGTTACGACCTCTTGCCGACTCTTTGCGCGATTGCTGGAGCCAAGCCTCCCACCGATCGAACGCTCGACGGTGCGAGTCTGTTGCCGCTCATGAATGGTCAGCCCGTCGCACGCTCGAAGCCGCTCTATTGGCAATACGACCGAGCCATCGGCGGCGCGAACCGCATCGCGATGCGCGACGGCGATTGGAAGCTGCTCGCCAACGCTGACCTCTCCAAGTTTGAACTCTACAACTTGCGCAGTGACCTCGGTGAACAGACCGATCTCAGCGCGAGTGAACCC
>JAYVOX010000212.1:0-8119 GCA_043757695.1 Schlesneria sp. | reverse complement strand
CTGCCGCCTGCGCGACAACAGCGTGTTCGAGGTGGCCGAAGAGCGACCGCTGACGGAGGCGGATCGCGCGGCCCGCGTGGTGTCCGATCAGATCGTGCGGCTGGGTCTGACTCGCCCCGCGAAAGACCGGCCCCATCATCCGCTGCGACGGGTGATCGTGAAGATCAAGCCGCACCTCTCGCAGGGGAAGTACAAGGGCGGCTCCTCGGGAGTGGACAGCGACGGCTTGCTGCGCATCGCCACGAATCTGCTCGACGTTCCCGCCGAAATCATCGCGCTGCTCTATGCGTACCGCTGGACCATTGAGATCTTCTGGGTCTCCGCCGTTCGTGTTGATTCTGGTGTTCTTGTGAGCGGCAAGGCGCTAGCCGCCGGTGAAAAATAGGCAAGAACCGGCGGCTAGCGCCTTGCCGCTCAGACAGGTTCAACACGAATGGCGGAGAACCGATCTTCTTTCGCCAGTTCCAGCATCTGCCGGGCTGCCGCCACCTGCTCAGCCACAACGAGAACGGAATCAAGATTCAGGACTACTGCGCGATCATCGCCTGCCTGCTGATCTCGCTCTGGACTGGCCGCAAGCCGACGAAGCGCACGCAAGAAACGCACACAAGAAATGCTGTGCTACCTGCTGCTGGGCTGGGCCACGGCGGACGATGTCGCCGCTCACGTGACCAAGCTCAAACGCCACGGCGAAGAGCAGGCCGCGCAAAAAATCTGACCGCAGTCCCCCGCTCGCCCGCACCCGCCGCAGGTCGAGTCTCTTCACGCTGCGCACTCCACGGCATTCGCGAGCCGCCAAGCCCGCCGGACTGAACCTCTCCCGCCCCCGCATTGATCACAAAGCGACGCGGGCCGTGTGAATCCCCATTGCTCGACCGCCGATACGAGTCCCCATCCTTCGCCGTGCCGAACAGTGTTGGAACGGCCCCCTTTGATCCGTTCGGGCCTTTTGATGACCAGCTTGTGATATCACCCATAGTGAAGCGAGAGTTTCGTCACGTCATTTCGACCTATTCTTCCGGGGTTTCGCCCAAGGCAGCTCCAACCCCGGCCACCGCGGCGCGGAGCGACAGGGCTACAATTGTGAAACGCAATCTGAGACAAGCTCGCATCGAACAAGTTTGGAACTCACTCACCACGAAAGGAACCCTCATGAGCCAACCATCTACCTTCTTGCGCCGAGACCCTGCGGATATGGTCCCCTGGGCCGAGACCTGTGGAGAAATTCGTTGCCTCGTTGAAGAGCGGGACGGTGCGGCGGCGGAGGTTCATCAGGTGAAGATTCACGACGCCAAAATGCACTATCACGCGCAGACGGATGAGTTCTACTACGTGATCGACGGCCAGGGGACCATGACGCTCGACGGCGCCGAAATCGAACTGCACAAGGGAGTCGTGGTCTACGTCCCGCGTGGCATCAAACACAAAGCGGTCGGCGATCTGACCGTGCTGACCATCTGCATCCCGCGCGGCGTCTTCAACGACATTCATGAGGTGGAATGACGCCCGGATGCCGAATCCTGTGTGGGGTTGTTCCGCCCTGACTGGACCACGCGGTGTTACCTACTGGAACTCAAACCACGGTACGAGGGAGGTTGATGAGGAACAGGCTTTGAACTCCCACGTTGTTCTGACCAGAATGAGACACGTTGCCACTGTCAAGGAGCGAGCGATGCCAGTTTTTTTGGGAGATGACCTGCTGTCCGATGCGGGGTTCTCTGAGCAGGAAGCTCGAACCGAGATTGCCTGTCGTTTGTACGATGTCGGTCGGCTGACACTGCCTCAGGCGACGCGCTGGTCAGGCCTGTCACGTGTGGAATTGGAAGCCGCGTTGTTGGAACGAGGGCTGCCGCTGATTCGGGCGGACGAGACTTACTGGCGGCAGGAATCCGCAGTCCCGACCAATGAGGCGTGATGGCCATGATTGTTGTGAGCGACACGTCACCGATTCGTGCGTTGGATGCCATTGGTGCCTTGGCTTGGCTCCAAGAGTTGTTTGGAGAAGTCATCATTCCACCCGCTGTGGCGGACGAGTTGTTGCATGCTCCCGGCTCACTGACCTCTGTCGATGTGAGCGATTTCCCGTGGATGGTGATTCGCTCGCCCGAGCCCAAGGCACTCAGCTTGAAGCAAGCAGGGCCACCCCGCAATAGTGAAGAAAGTTGAAACTGTGTAACCTGTTGAACCAAGGTTTCTGACGCTGGATTAACCGGCTGAAGCAAGACCCGGCCACACACCGCACTAATTCGAGGTGACTCTCGTGATCGACATTGTTCATGGTCAGCCGCTCAGTCCTGGCGCGATCTCATCCGTTGTTTCTCAGATCAAAGGGCAACCAATCGATGGGACGCTCTATCTCGGCTATCCTGTTTTGAGTACCGTCGAAGAAAATCTAATCCTCGACGCACTTCTGGTGTCGAAGCAACACGGAGTCGTCGCCTTCGCGGCCGAGTCAACAACGCCTCCTCTCAATAGCCCTGAGACCTTTTGGAGTGAAGTCGGCGAACGTCAAGACAAGCTGTTCTTCGCACTCCAGACGCATCTGTCGCGATTCTCCTCACTTCGACGTGGACGTGAGTTGGCGGTTCCACTTCAAGTTGTTTCGATTTTCCCCGGAGACATTTCGTCGCCTGTAGTCGAAAGACTGGTTGCTGGTCCGACGACACTGTCCGACGCTTTGAGCCATTGCCGCGAGGTCGATCAAAAGTACTTACCCGCGTTGAATGCTGCCTTGGAGAGCGTGACGACAATCAAACCGAGCAAGAAACGTGAGAATGTTGTCCGATCAAACTCACGCGGCGCGGTACTCAAATATATTGAAAAGCAGATCGCCAACCTCGACCAGTATCAGAAAAAAGCCGCGTTGGAGTGCCCCGAAGGGCCACAGCGTATACGAGGTTTGGCTGGATCTGGAAAGACGATTGCGCTGGCGCTCAAAGCCGCATACCTTCACGCTCGGCACCCTGAATGGAACATAGCACTAACCTTCTATTCACGAGCTCTCTACCAACAGTTACGGCAACTCGTGGATCGCTTCTTTCGCGACAAGGGCACGACCGACGAGCCGAACTTTGAAAAGTTACAAATTCTGCATTCTTGGGGAGGCGCGAACTCCCCAGGTGCTTATTCGCTGATGGCTGCAGCAGCCCTGTGTCCGGTCCGAGATTTCGGTTATGCGAAGTCAGTCTTTGGGTGGGACAAGGCGTTTGAAGGATCATGCAACGAGTTGTTGACGGCAGTTGAACATTCCTCGGTTACGCCAATCTTCGACGCGGTACTCATTGATGAGGGCCAAGATTTGCCGCCCGCCTTCTTCCGGTTGATCTATCACTTCACGAAGGAACCTAAGCGAATTGTTGTAGCTTACGACGAACTTCAAAACCTGTCTGATCGGCGTGGTATGCCGCCATTCATTGACTTGTTCGGAATGGATCGTACTGGGAAGCCGCGAGTTTCTCTTGAGGATGTGGATGGCGAAGCCAAACGCGACATTATCCTCCCCGTCTGTTATCGCAACACACCTTGGGCGCTTACCGTCGCACACGCATTGGGATTCGGTATCTACCGCAAGGAAGGTTTGGTGCAGCACTTTGACGATCTGGATCTATGGGAGCAAATTGGCTACGGAATCGTCAGTGGGAAGCTTGAACCGGGACATTCGGTGGTTCTGAAACGCCGCCCCGAGTCCTCGCCGAGTTTCTTCGCGGAGCATATGCGACCCGAGGACGCCATCAAGCTGATGCCTAGCAGAGACGAAGATGAGCAAGCCGAGATTGTGGCAGAGGACATTGCGAAAAATATCGAAAGTGAGGAATTGGATCCGGACGACCATTTGGTGATTTTTCCTTACGCCATTTCGGCGAAGAGGCTCGCAATTCCTATCGTTGCAGCTTTGCAGCGTCGAGGCGTCACGTCCCACGTGGTAGGAGCCACGTCGAGCCAAGATGAAATGACGCGACGCGGTTCCGTCGCTATTACGCATATTCATCGAGCGAAGGGAAACGAAGCCCCCATGGTCTACCTCTTGAATTGCCAAGACTGTGCGCAGGGTCACGAATTGAGTTTGACGCGGAACATCCTCTTTACGGCAATCACTCGATCTCGAGCTTGGGTGCGGCTATTAGGTTGGGGGCCATCAATGCAGCTCATAGCTGATGAGGTGGCCGCTGTCCAAAAGGCGAACTTTCAGTTGGAGTTCAAAGTTCCGACTGCGGAGGAACTCAAACGGATGCGGCAAATCCACCGTGACCTCTCTGCGTCAGAGAAGGCAAAGCGGCAAAAGAACGAGAAAAAATTTCGTGAACTGGTAGAAGCAATGAGGGCCGGGGAATTGGACGTAGAAAGCCTACCGGACGACTTGCGGCCTGAAGCCGAGGCTTTTCTGGCGGCATTCCAATGACGCCCAACCGGATTCCCAACGATATCAGAAACGTTCTTGAATGGCTGATCGAAAAGGCTCTCGCACAGTTCATCCAGCCGTATCGCGAATTCCACTCGAACGACGGACGACTGAGAGTCTGCGCTGAAGGAACGATCGCAGTGCAGGCGGCGCTCAAGGCTCATCCGTTCGGTTCCATCGCGGAGTACCGTGGATTTGTCGAGTCAGAAGCTTACTCAGCGATACTGCGCGATGGCTCGTTGCTACATCTGTCATACGATTTTCGCGATTCAAAAGTGATCGGGCATCGGCTTCTCTATTACCCGTGCCCCTTCGTTATTGATCCTGAATTTTCCGACGAACCAATCTTGGATGTTCTTGAGTACTGCTGCAACGATTTGGATGTCTTTAGACTTCGTTCGCCAGTCAGGTTTGATTTCGATCAGCTACGAGCAGAGCCCGGCCATCCAGCATCGCATGTGCATTTTCAGCATGAAGAGTGTCGAATGCCAGTTATCGCACCACTGAGTGTTGGTCGGTTCGTCGAGTTTGTCTTTCGCAATTTCTATCCTCATTGGTGGGCCGAACACGAATTTCTTCGTGACTTTCGCAAGCCGCCTGTTATCAGCTCGCTCAATGCCGATGAGCGGCGTCATTTCCATTTGGCATGCCCTGTTGAATGATCCACGCGGGTTTCTGTCGATACCGGCAACGTGTGAAGTATGGCCGAGTAACGCAATGCGTGTAGAGTCTTCGGAACACATCATTCTTGGTCATGATGCTGGCGCGTTCCGAAGACTTCACGCACGCCACGGCGACTACGCGCGGGCCAGTTCTGGAATGGCGTCGCCGTCTTCGACGATCTTGACGGGGCGGCCCGCGAAGTTGGGGATCGAGGCGTGTTTGTAGTCGATGCCGAGGTGGCGATAGATCGTGGCGAGGAAGTCGGCGGGGGAGACTCGGCGTGAGATCGGGTTTTCGCCGCGAGGGTCGGTGGCGCCGATGACCTGGCCGGTCCGAATGCCTCCGCCCGCGAAGAGCATCGAGTTGGCGTTCGGCCAGTGATCGCGGCCGGGTTGAACCGTGCCGGCCGGTGCGCTGGCGACGCCCTCGCCGCTGCTGGCCACGTAGCTGATGCGCGGGGTACGGCCGAACTCGCCCGTCACGATCACGAGGACTCGGCGGTCGAGACCCCTCGCGTAGACATCCTCGATCAACGCCGAGACCGCCTGGTCGAGAGTCGGCAGGCGGAACTTCAGGGCATCGAAGACGTGCTGGTTCACCGCGTGATCGTCCCAGTTCTGGACGCGACCGCACATCGGGCCATCGAACTCGGTGGCCACGATATCGACACCTGCTTCGACGAGGCGGCGGGCCATCAGGCATTGCTGGCCCCATGGGTTGCGACCGTAGCGGTCTCGCACGGCGTCGAGTTCGAGCGTCAGATCGAAGGCCGTTCGTGAGGCGGGACTGGTCAGCAGGTTGAGGGCCTGTTGGTCGAAGCGATCGACCGCGTCCATCACGCCCGACTGATCGACACTGCGCAGCAGACGGTCGAGGCTGCTCTTGAGCGACGCGCGGGCGTTGAGCAGATCGAGTTGCTTCTCATCCGCGAGGCCGACGTTGGGGACGCGGAACTGCGGAGCACTCGGATCGCCCACGACCTTGAAAGCCTCGCGCGACGGCCCGAGGTACGTTGGCCCGGCGATCGTGAAGTTGTCGTAGTTGTCGATCGGGTTCACCGCGACATAGTTCGGGATGCTGCGCTTCGGATCGGCGAGGAAATGGCTGGCGACGGTCATCCAATCGGGCAGAAGGGGCAGCAGCTTGTCCTGCGGGTCGGTGTCTCCCGCCAGAACTTGCAGCGACCCCGCCGGATGCCCGCCGCCGGTATGAGCCATCGACCGCAGCAGCGCGTACTTGTCCGCGATCTTCGCCAGGCGTGGCAGCAACTCACAAATCTCGATGCCGGGGACGTTGGTCGCGATCGGTTGATAAGGCCCTCGAAATTCGGATGAGGCGAGCGGCTTGCAGTCGAACGTTTCGAGATGACTCGCCCCGCCTCGCAACCAGACGAGAATCACCGCCGGTCGTTCGCTGGCCGGAGCGGTTGGCAGTGACTCCGCCGCGTCGGCTTGGAGTCGCAGGATGTCGCTCAGACTGAGACCGGCAAATCCCGTCAAGCCGATGCGCAGGAACTCGCGCCGGTTGGGTGCATTCACGATTCGATTCCTCGGAACAGCGGAAACTTATTCAGTGGCCGCGACTATAGCCCTCACCGAGAAGGTTCGCGAGACGAAGCGTGTTCTGCGGGGCAATGCCTGTTTGAGGCGGGGAAAGCGATCGGGCGGAAACGGCAACGCTCGACACGAACTGTTCCCGCTCTGCTTGGAGTCATACCTTGCGGATGTCGATCCCGGTTTTGGTTCCCGTTGCGCTGCGAGGGACGGAGCGCGACTGTTCGGCAATCGCTTCGGCGGAGATGGTGTCAACAAGGGATTGAGCCAGTCCGTCCATCTCGACGACTAGCGAATCGACTCGGCCCGAGACGTACATGTACATGACGAGGGCGGGGATCGCGATCATCAGTCCGACGGCGGTCGTCAGCAGGGCGAGGCCGATCCCGGAAGCGAGTGCTTCCGACTTTCCCATGGCCGATTTCGTGGCGATGGTGTTGAACGATTCGATCATGCCGACCACTGTTCCGAGCAACCCGAGCAGTGGAGCGATCGTCGCGACGCCATTGATGACTCGCAGGTGATTGCGAAGCTGGCTGACCTGCCGTTCGCCGCCGTCGATGATGGCCTGCTCGACTTCCACGCTGCTCTTGCCCCACTTACGGATGCCGTGCGCGAAGATGAACGCGATCGGGCTACCGTTCTCTTCGCACAGCTTCGTCGCCGACTTCGGGTCGAGCTTCCCTTCGGAGAGATGCTCAAAAAACCGCTTCACAAAGGCGCGAGGAATCACGCGACCGCGTCTCAACACGACCAGCCGTTCAATCGAGAACCAGACCAACACAATCGAGCAAAGTGCGAGCGGGTAGAGAAACGCGCCGAGGGCAAACAAGACTTCAATCGGCTCTCGCGGAATGCCCCCCTTTTCAGCGGGAGCGACTGGTTTCGCTTTCTCCGCTGCGGCGACGGGACTGGAACCGGAGGCGGTCGGCTCTTGGGCAGACGCCTGCGGCCACAACCGCGCGGTCAGTACCATGATGGCAACCAGCAGCATGATTTGAAGTGTCGCCAGCTTCATCACACGCACCGTGCGGGATCCTTCCAAGTAACTCTTCATCGCTCCCTCTCCTATTACTCAACGTTCAGCGATCCGTGGTCGGAGTCTATGTTCCGTGAGTCGGTTTCGCCAGACGCGATTTCGCGCCGCGAGGCTCGCGCGTTGGTTCAAATGACTTCTACGGAATACAGCAAGTCCGCAGTGCGGCTTCGGCTATCAGCGAGTCGCTTCACGACCAATTGCAGACGAACTTGGACGGTACATACATCTCACTTCATCCAACACCGCTCAGTCGAACTCTTTCGACAAACGTCGCCAAATGAAAACGGGCACCGCGATCAATCGCGGTGCCCGCCCCTGCCCGTCTGTCTTCTTGCGTGTGATCAAGAGTCTGGTGCGCGAGAAAAGTCGGCTCTCCGCCAATCGTGTTGAATGTTGGACAGAATTAGCCGCAGGGCGCTAGCCCCGGTTTGATTTCGCCTAACCGTGGGCTAGCGCCCTGCGGCT
>JAYVOX010000211.1:0-8159 GCA_043757695.1 Schlesneria sp. | reverse complement strand
AACAGATTTACCCGTAGGATGGACGCCTCGTCCGTCCGAGTTGCCGCTGGCTGTGACGGACGGACGAGGCGTCCATCCTACGACTGGGTATGCCCGTACTTGCCGCTCACCTAAACGACATCAACGCATCAACTCGCAACCTGTGTATGTCAGCGCCAAACCTCGAACGCTTCCAGGACTACCCCGTTTCACGTGGAACGGATCCACGAGCGAGCGAAACCTTTCTGTCGCGTTCTGCTCACTCCCTCACTGCCCGTAACTCATCATGTCCGAGTCCGAGTTCGACTTCATCATCGTGGGGCAAGGACTGGCGGGAACCGCGTTGGCGTGGTCGTTACGTTGGACTGGTTCACGCGTGTTGGTCATTGATCGCGGCGAAGCGGTTACGTCCTCCAAGATCGCGGCGGGACTCATCACGCCCATCACGGGCCAGCGACTCGTGAAGTCGTGGCGCTTCGATGAACTCTGGCCGACTGCCGTGTCGTTCTATCGCCAAGTCGAACAGTTAGTCGGTACGTCACTGTTCCATGAGCGACCGATGGTCCGACTCTTCTCGACCGAGAGGGAGATTGAGTTCTTCGCCAAGCGTCGCGCTGCGGCCGACTTCCTCGCGCTGATCCGTGAGCGGCAGCCACTCCTCAACGACGGCGAGTTCCTCATCGAGCGACGTGGGTTTGAAATGCCGTTCGCGGGGCAGCTTGATGTCCCGCAGTATCTCGACGTTTCACGTGAAACTTTTCAACGCGATGGCGGCTACATGACAGCCGACCTCCAGCCCGAGTCCGATCTAGCCCTCAACAATCACGGTCACGATGGCGGCGTCAGACTTGCTCGACTCGGCGTTCGGGCGCGGCGACTCGTCTTCTGTGAAGGGGCCGCACTCACGACGAACCCGTGGTTCCGCGACGTGATCCTCAAGCCAGCCAAGGGCGAAATCTTGACTGTCCGCATCCCCGGTCTGACGGAAGAGCGCGTCGTTCATCGAGGAGTCTGGCTGGTGCCGCTCGGCAACGAATTGTTCCGCGTTGGCTCGACCTACGAGTGGCAGCAGCTCGACAATGTTCCGACGGACGCTGGCAGGGATGAGATCACCTCGAAGCTCGCCACGTTCCTCCGCCTCCCCTTCGAGGTCGTCGGACATCAGGCTGCCGTGAGGCCGATCCACCGCAACCAGTACCCGGTCGTCGGGTGGCATCCGGTCCAGAGGCAACTCGGCTACTTCAACGGCCTCGGCTCCAAGGGAACTCTCCACGCCCCGTATTTCGCCCGCCGCTTCGCAGACCTCGATTCAGCCGCAGACTCCTTGAGCCGCGGGTTCAATACCTCGGCCTCGCGCGGTCATTGATGAGACAGCCGAGCGGGGCGGTGCGCGAGGTCTCAACGCCTCAGCCCTCGCGCTGCCAAGTACCAGCCCAAGACCGACCGACACCTCTCTCGGAACAACGACATGCCACCACTGACCGAGCAAGCTCACGAGATCATCCGTCGAGTCATTCAACCGAGAGACATCGCCATTGATGCCACCGCGGGGAACGGTCACGACACAGTGTTCCTCGCGAAGCTGGTCGGTCCCGAGGGAACGGTCTTCGCCTTCGATGTCCAGCAGGTCGCACTTGATCGCACGGCGGAACGGCTCGCGGCGGAAGGGCTGACCCATGTGATGCTCCTGCTCCGCGACCACGAGGAGCTGGAGGCCGCGCTGCCCGAACGACATCACGGCCAAATCTCCGCCGTGATGTTCAATCTCGGCTACCTTCCAGGTGGCGACACTGCAATCACGACACGCGACGACCGAACCGTCACCGCGATCACTGCCGCGCTCAAGCTGCTCAGGCCGCAAGGCGTCCTGACCGTGATCGCTTACGTCGGACAGGCAGGTGGCCTTGAGGAAGCCGCCGCCGTCAAACGCCTACTGCGTGAACTGAACCCCGATCAGTTCGAGGTCCAACACCCGGATGCCAAGTCTCTGCTCGCATCGTCGCCGAGATTGTTCGCGGTTACGAAACGCTGAACGAGACAAACCCGGTTCCGTCGAGATCCGTCCCCTGCGTACTCGCTCACGGAAGAACGAACTCAACGGCACCGATGTCCGGCTTTGATTCTTGCGGGCGTCGCGTACCGAACAGGTCGAAGGGGGCCGTTCGGTTTGCAGTGCTGTCGGCCGCGTTGATCGCTGGACTGCTAGGGAGCAAATGAAAGTTCTCTGCCGCGCTGGGATTCACCAGCCGAGGATCCACAAACAGCGACTTCGCGTCCTGCCTCGTTGCGCTCTTGTACGCGGCGAAGGTCGAGTAGGACCGGCCGTTCCAAGTGATGCTGATATCACTCGCGCCCGAGGGACTGAACCAGATGTTGTTGTCGAGCACGTTCTTCGTGTTCCCGGCATCGGATGCGATCAGCACCGCGTTCGTCCCGGCGACGAAGATGTTGTTGGCGACGATGTTCGCCGAGGCATATTGAATCCAAAGCTGCCCGAAGCCCGTGCCCAAGGTGTCGTTTTGCCAGACCGTGTTGTGGATGAACCGACACGACTGCGTCCGACCTCGGTTGGAGGCATACCCACCAAAGGCGATCCCCGCCTTGTCATTTTTGAAAATGAGATTGTTCTGTACGACGACGGCCGAGGTGACGAGGCCCTTGTTCTCGGCACCGATTTCCAGCCCGACATCACATTGGCTGATGATGTTGCCGTCGATGACGATGCTCTTGCCGCCGTCCACATAGATTCCCGCAGCGAAACCGTCCTCATAGTTGGAGCGACACCGCTGCACGATGTTTCCCTTCACGAGACCGTTTCGGACAACCAGCGTCGAGTTCGGCTGGATCGACTTCTCGCCACCGATGCAGTCGATCCCAATGTTGTTCACGTTGGTGATGCCATTGCGCGAGACAACGAAGTCGGTGACGTTGCCATTCAGTGTGATCGCTTCGCTGGGAGCCGGTTCGCAATTGAAGACCTCATTGCTGTCGATCAGGATTTTGGACCAGGGTTGGGCCGCCGTTCCGTAGACCGTGATCGCCATCGCGCTGATTCCCGTCAGGTCGTGGAAATCGTTGTTGACGATTTCAATCTGAACGCCAGCCCCTTCGAGTCTCACGCCCGAGCCATCTTCCACCAAGAGGTTGTTCCGGAACTCGAAGCCTTCGATCCGCAAGTAACTTTTATTCCGGATCAGGGCGAGGTGACTCCCCGCGACGCCAGTCCCGTCGATGACTGGCTTGTCCGAGCCAAACGCCTTGAGCTGGATCAGACCCGTCGCCGAGCCACTGTTCGGGAAGACGAGTCGCTCATGGAAGACACCCGTCCGAACCAAGACGTTGTCGCCGGGAACCTTCGCCGAATTCAGACCCTTCCCGATTGTGCGGAACGGAGCCGCTGTCGAGCCAGGGTTGAGGTCGTTTCCGGCCGGAGAAACCACGTAGTCGGTGGCTTGAGCCGAACCAACGACGATCACGAACAGCACACCAAAACAATTGAGGGATCGCAGTGTCACGTTCGGTTACTCAAGCAGGAAGTGGGTAGGTTAGAGTGAATCGCGCGGTGTCGAACACCGCAGAAATGACCCTCACGCGGCGAGAAAAGAACAGCCGCCGCTGCTCGTCCCAGTTGCGACGACAAACCCTACGCTTTTTTCCTGACCGAGCGCGAAGCAAGCATGGCTTCGCGCCGAGTCACGGAGTAAATTTCCAGCCATCCTTCGTCACAACCAGACCGGTGTGACCTTTGTGTTGGTCGTAGACCGAGTGCATCTCGGCGGTCGAGTCGAAGTAGCCGACGATGAAGGCGGCGCTGAACGACTCACCCGCCTTGATCGGTCGTTCGCCAAACTCCTCGATCAGGCAGACGTACCCGCGTTGGTGGCACCACGCCTCTGAGACCACGGTCGGGTCGAGCGTCATCCCGGCGAGCCACGGCCCCGACTTGCCAGTTTCAACGTCACGAATGTGGTAGCCCCGAATCATCCGCTCGGGAGACTGGTCGCGATCGCGGCGAAAGTTGAACCGCGCGTCAGGAGCGAAGTTGGTCAGGAACTCACTCGACGGGATCAACCCGGCATCGCGAGTGTGATAGCTGAGATAGACCTCGCTGAAGCTGTCCCCTTGCTTGTGCTTGATGTGCCCCGGCATGTCGATCCGCAGGAACATCGCGTCGCTGTTGTTGACGGCATCGATCCGCTGCATCGAAAGGAAGTAGCGCTGGCCGACGGGGAAGACCAGCCACTGAGTCCACCTCGAACCGGTCCTCTTACCGGGTGCGGCGGTGCGGTACTGAAACGTCTGCTGGATGGCGAGGAAGTCTTTCCCACGAATGATGACCGGTTGGAGTTCCTTGGCCTGCGTGCAGATTTGTGGACCTTCGAGGCTTCGTTTGGGCGTCTTCCCGTGGTACTCGTTGCCGAACTTGTAGACCATCTCGCCGACCAGTTGCTCGCGATACGCTTCGTCGCTGCCCGGCTCCATGATCCAGTCGGCGATATCGAGCCCGAAGCCGAGGTCTCGCGCACCGGTCTGTTTGTCGAGCAGCGACTGCGCTTTGACTCCCGTTACGTAACCCTTCTTGCGGATCGTGGCCTCAAGCTGCGGAGTCGCGATCCGAATTTCATCATCCTGCTCGACGACGGAGTAGTCTTGAGCGAACGCGGTCGCAGTGAGCGCGACAAGCATCAATGGAAGCGAGATCAATCGAAGTGCCATCGGGGTCGAACCTCACTGCGGGAGAGAATCAGTTCACACGGCCGCGTGGAGTCGATACCTCGCGCGGGATGAGTGAGACGTAGCTGCACCTCGCCAGAGTGCGGGTGTGACGCTCAAACAGCCCACGTTCTGGCGAAACGTGGCGACATTCAAAGGTCTCATTTTGGGCCGTGCAAAGCATAACTCGAATGATTCACGCTCGCACGCCAACTCGAAGCGCGGTTGAGGGAGCCACTCGATCAACGGGGTTTCACGCCCTCGCCCACACTTCGGGATGGTGTGCCGTGCGAGGGACATTCCGGTTGCCCGAGTCTGCACTGCTACCTATACTCGCCTCGCGTTCGAGACCTGTGATTGAAGCCCGTCGCTGACGTTTCAATTGCCTACCGGGAGTGCGAAGTTCGGTGTCCCAACCCCCACGGATTCTTGTACTCGGTGCCGATGAAGAGGCTGGCCGATCGCTGCTGAAGACCATCGAATTGTTGTCGTGCAGCATCAGCACGACCATCGAAGAAGGTTGGCCGACCGAGCCGACTCTTGCCACGGATGAGTTCGTGGGCGCGGTGATGCTCGGCGATTCCGTCCGTCGGCTCCCCGCGCTGCTCGCCTTCGAGAACGTACTCAAGCACCTGCCCGAAGGTGTCGCCGTCTTGGATGCGACACTGCACATCCGCTGGTGCAACGACCGGTTCATCGAGCAGACCGGTCGCAACGCACCGGGCGAAGTGTCGCCGATCGGTCTCAGTTTTCACGATGCCTTCGGCTCGCCACAGATCATCGGCCCCGACTACTCTCCGTTTCAGACGGCGATGGGAGCTGGTTCAACCGCCCGCACGACGTACCGCGTCGGTGATCGAACGTACCTCGATGTCCTCGCCGCACCGGTCTATGCCACGAACGCCGAGTACCCTTCGCTGCTCGTAGTCACGGTGCGAGACATTTCGGCGGAGCAACTTCAGGGCGAAAAGCTCACCGCGATTCATCAGGCTGGACAAGACTTGGGCGACCTGTCTCCCGAAGATCTGGCCTCGCTGTCGGTCGCTGATCGGAAGGAACTGCTCAAAGAACGAATCATCGTTCATACGCAAGATGTTCTGCATTTCGAGACCATTGAGGTGCGGCTACTCAACGAACGAACCAATCGACTTGAGCCGCTGCTGAACGTTGGCATGACTGAGGAGGCGGCCGGACGTGAGCTCTTTGCCAAGCCGAAAGAGAACGGTGTGACGGGCTTCGTCGCGGCGGAAGGGAAGAGCTACCTCTGTCGTGACACCCATAACGACAAACTGTATTTGCAGGGCGCGGCGGGCGCACGCAGTTCTCTCACGGTGCCTCTCACTCACCACGATCGCGTGCTGGGAACGTTCAACGTCGAGAGCACTCAGCCGAATGCTTTCTCTGAGCAAGACCAACAATTTTTGGAGTTGTTCTGCCGCGACTTGGCTCTGGCCCTGAACACGCTCGAACTACTCGTCTTCGAGCGGGTCGCCATCGCGTCCGAGAGTTGCAACGTGCTGCTTCGCGACGCCGCCAAGCCGGTCGATGAAATCCTGAGTGACATCGCGTGGCTACAAAACAAATACGTCGGCTTCGATCCCGAGGCGGTCAGTCGGTTGCAGCGGATGCTGAAGCAGACTCGCAAGATTCGCCAATTGATCCACGGTATTGGCGAGAAGGTGGCACCGTACGCCACCAGTCCCGTTCAGTCGCAAGTCACCACACGACCGAAGCTCAAGCAGAAGCGAGTCCTCGTAGCAGATGCCGAAGAGCCGGTGAGGCAAGCCGCTCATGAATTGCTCGCACGCTACGACTGCGAAGTCGAAGCGACCGACTCGGGTGAAGACGCACTCCAGATGATCCGCAGCTTTCATTACGATGTCGTGCTGTTCGACGCCGAGATGACCGACATGCACCTCATCGCCGCGCTGACTCAAATCCGCAGCATCCATCCGCATCTGCCGGTCGTCATTATGAAGGGCTTCGGCTACGACGGTGCCCACCGCATGGTCAATGCCAGGCAGATGGGCTTTAAGCTGGCGCTCTATAAGCCGTTCAAGGTTGAGTTGTTGCTGGCGGAACTCGAGAAGGCGTTGACTCCCCCGCCCGACGATCCGCCCGTCCCGACGTGAGCTTCCGCAAAACTCGCCCCGTAGGATGGGCACTCTTGCCCGTCCTGTTGTTCTACTTGCGGCGACTTTCCACAAGCCCGGCGGGCAAGAGTGCCCATCCTCCGTCGCATGTTTTTCCATTCTTCATGCGCACCTAATCGCCTTCACTTCACCACGGATCCAACCTGCTCATGCACGCTTACGCTGCCGAACTCCATGCCGCTCTGACCGCAGTCCGTGAGGCGTCTCACTTATGTCGTGCCGTGCAGCAGACGATCACGCCGGATGTTCTCGACAAGCACGACAACAGCCCGGTGACGATCGCCGACTTGGGGAGCCAAGCGTTGGTCTGTCGTGTGATTGGCGATGCCTTTCCACACGACCCGATCATCGCTGAGGAGGACTCGGCCGCACTCCGTCAGCCCAAGAACGCGGGCTTCTTGAGCGGCGTCCTCGGTGAAGTGCGACGACGAGGAATCAGCACAACCCCCGATCAACTCTTTCAGTGGATTGATCGCGGCAATGCCACGAATTACTCGTCCCGATTCTGGACGCTCGATCCGATTGACGGCACGAAGGGCTTTCTCAGGAAGGGCCAGTACGCGGTCTCGCTCGCGCTGATCGTGAACGGCCGGATTGAACTCGGCGTGCTGGGTTGCCCGAACTTGGCTGTCTCCGCCCACAACGACGAGTCGCTCGATGTGCTGTGCTATGCGGTGCGAGACCACGGCGCGTTCATGCTGCCACTCGAAGGAGACACCGCTCCGTGGCCGATCCGCGTCTCCGAGGTCTCCGATCCGAAGTTGGCCCGGTTTTGCGAGTCGGTCGAATCGGGGCACAGCGCTCACGATGACTCGATCAAAATCGCGAACTTGCTCGGCATCACCGCCCCCGCCGTGCGCATGGACAGCCAGGCCAAGTATGCCACAGTCGCGCAAGGCCGAGTCGCAGCCTATTTGCGACTGCCGACTCGCGCCGGGTACTTCGAGCGGATCTGGGATCACGCTGGTGGAGTGATCCTCGTGGAAGAGGCCGGCGGTCGCGTGACCGACCTGAATGGCAAACCGCTCGACTTCACCTGTGGCCAAACGTTGCGGAACAATCGAGGCGTGATCGTGACGAACGGCCACCTGCACGAGCAAATTCTCGCCGCAGTGCAGTGCGGGGTCACGAGCGAATCGTGACGCTGCACGGGTTCCGCACACTGCACCAGTTCGAAATGTGAGCGAGAGCGTCGCTCTTGCTCACGCGGCGGGTTGCTAGGTGTCTGTCCGGAAAGTCGAAGGCCATACCTTCCGTAGGGTGGGCACTGCCCACCATCAACGACCGATTGTGGTGGGCAGTGCCCACCCTACG
>JAYVOX010000210.1:0-8167 GCA_043757695.1 Schlesneria sp. | reverse complement strand
GCGACGCAAGACCCCCGACGAACATCTGCTGCTCAACACACACGACGACCAACCTCCCACCCAACGCTTCCACGAGTGACCTCCGATCACTGATACTCCCGCAAAAGGGCGTCGCGAAAACTGACCTCGCAATACTGAGAGTCAAACGCACGCCCCCACCGCGACTGACCTCCGATTACTGATATCTGGCCTATGAGCTGTTGTTTAGAGAGTCATCGCTGTTCCTTTTGGGCTTCAACGTGCCAACCCGTTCCTACCCGATTACGAGTATGAATCCCGAGTAGTTCAACGTAGTTTGCCTACCTATGCTATCATTTACGCGTCGTACCCAAATCATTAGATTGCCCTGAGTTACTGGATTTTTGGAGCTGAATGATTCGGATTGAATGGAGACTCAGTATCTAGTGCCCGCAAGGGCGTGCGGGTTCGATTCCTGTCTTGGGCATGTTGGAATGAAAGGACTCGGAGCAATTGGCTCCGAGTCATTTTTTTGTTTCCCAATGTGATTTGGGGGCAGATTGAGGGCAGTTGTTGGGGTTGCGTGGCTTCTGCGTCACTGGCCGTTCCGGCGACACTTTTCGCAGGTGGATACGCAATCATGGCATGGTTCGAACAACGCGGAGGTCAGTTCCGATTGGGCCATCCGCTTGGCTCCCGCAAGCTGCAGCGATCCTTGAACACCACCGATCCGAAGTAAGGCGGGCGGCAACTGTAATCCGTCCTACATCGGGTAAGCCAAGACTTGCCGCTCGCCTAACAGCCCGTTGAAAAAGTGGTCTCGGGAGGGCGAGGCTCCTGCCGAGCCGCGAGAAACAAGCGATATTCCTACGAAGAACGGCTCGGCAGGAGCCTCGCCCTTCTTTTTTCAACGGGCTGCTAATCCCAAGAGCTTGCCGACCGGGTTGATCGGCGTTTGAAGTTGGTTGAGCAGGGTGATCTCGCGCTTGCGCCCGATGCAGACCCGCTGACGTTTCTGTTGACTGACGGGAAGCTCACTCGCCCGGTTGAGATCACGCTCGGCCACTCTCTGGAGGAACTCCGGTTGGTCCGTTTGCCGAGTCGGCTGCGGTTGTAGACATTTTTACGGGCGCAATTCGCCGAACTGACACTCTCAGTTCATGCGGCACGTCAGCGACGACTACGATTGGGCGAAGTCCGCAACCCAGTCGCTGGTTGAGAGGTGAGGCACGCCGCCACCTGCCATCGCCGTTCGGCCTGTTGAAATTCGGGGCTGCACGGCAGTCCATAAACGAGGGGCGCAGAAATGCCACTCGTCCTCAACGAATGTGCCGGGCAAATCTGATTGAGCTGCGGAGGCCCGCAAAGCAACTCGCATCACAGATCACCGGCAGCATCCATCGTCGCTCCTAGAAATCGTCCGCCATCGACTCGGAAGACTTCCCCCGTCACGAAGTCGGTCCCTTCGAGCAGGTACATCACGGCTCCGATGACATCGCTGGCCGAGCCGATGCGCCGCAGTGCGGACGACTGAATGATGTGCTCACGTTGAGCCTCGGACAGACCGGGTGGCGGTTCGACTGTGCCTGGCGCGATTGCATTGACGGTGATGGTTGGAGCCAACTCGACGGCGAGTCCCTTTGTCAGTGTGACCAGTCCCCCTTTGGCGATCAGGTACGGCAGGAAGTCGCGATACGGTCGATCGACGGCCCAGTCGGTGAAGTGAATGATCTTCCCTTGCAGTCCGTCGATGATCGGTTGTCGCTGCATCGCGCGGACGGCGGCGATGGCGGTCCAATACGGTGCCGTGAGGTTAGATGCGAGCATCGCGTCATAGTCCTCGGGCCGCAGCGTGGCGAAGGGAGTGCGCGTGTAGATGCTCGTCAAATTGATGAGGACATCGAGCGAACCGAACTCGGTCACGGTCCAGTCGATCAAACGATCCGCTTCGTGGGCAGATCGCAAGTCGGCCTGATGAGTCTCCGCACGAACGCCGCTCTGGCGACAATCGGCGGCGAGAGCATCCATCGTCGCACCGCTCGACCAATAGCTGAGGGCGAGGTTCGCGCCGCGCTCGGCCAGTTGTCGCGCGAGCTTTGCTCCGATGCGGCGTCCGCCGGTGATGAGTACCGTCTTCCCGTTCAAGTTCATGGTTGTTCAAACTCCTCGTTCTTGTCTCTTGTGCGCCTAGAGCACTTGGAGAGTTGGTTTGCAGTGTTGTAGCCACGCTCGCGAGAGCGTGGAGGGGAGCGAACAACCACCTTCTGGCGAAGGTGGCTACTGAAGACCAACCTTCAAAATGCTCTAACGTCTCGCTCACTGGCAGGCGGAGTATAAGCGGTTCCTTGACGCCCTGATGAGGATCGCGAACATGTCCGCCTGAGTTCGATCCTGCTTTGGAGTTGCCCCTGCAGTTCGAGTGGCCTCAGTAAACGTGTTTTGGAGGAGTGGTGGATGTCACGGACGGATGACTTGTACGTGGAGTTGGCTCGGTTGCTGCGTGAGTCCGCGCTGCTCGGTTCATGCAGCAACGTCCTCGGTTGGGATGAGCAAACGTTCATGCCCAAGGGAGGAACGCAGTTTCGTTCGGAACAGTTGGGTCTCATTGCCGGGCTGACTCACGAGCGTGCCACGTCGCCGCGGATCGGTGAACTGTTGAGCGACCTCGAAGCAGCGGGTGATCTCGGCGATCCGCACGGTGACCGCGCGGTGAACGTGCGCGAAGCCCGACGTTCCTTCAATCGTGCGACCAAGCTTCCGCGCAGACTCGTGGAGGAACTCTCACGCACGACAACGCTGGCTCAAGAGGCGTGGGTCAAGGCGCGCGAAGGCTCCGAGTTCTCCGTCTTCCTGCCATGGCTCGAAAAGATGATTGGCCTGAAGCGAGAAGAAGCGCAGGCCATCGGCTACGGCAGCGGCGTTCCCTACGACGCGCTGCTCGATGACTATGAACCGGGTGCGACGACGGCCGAGATCGCCAAGGTCTTCGCACCGTTGCGAGATGACTTGGTGAAGCTCGTTTCCGCGATCCATCATTCGTCGAAGCGGCCCAACATCGACATCCTCACGCGGCACTATCCCAAGACGCCGCAGGTCGTCCTCGCGGAAGGTGCGTCGCGGTCGATCGGGTTCGACTTTGAGTGTGGCCGCATCGACGCTTCGGCTCACCCCTTTTGTAGTGGCTTCGGGCCGGGAGACTGCCGCCTGACCACTCGCTACAACGACCATCACTTTCCCTCGGCGTTCTTCGGCGTGCTGCACGAATCAGGACACGGCATCTACGATCAAGGACTGCCCACGGAGAGCTTTGGTCTCGGCATCGGCCAAGCGGTGTCACTCGGGATTCACGAATCGCAGTCGCGGCTGTGGGAGAACTTCGTCGGTCGCAGCCGGTCGTTCTGGACGTACATGTACCCCACGGCGCAGTTCGCGTTTCCACAGGCACTTGGCCAGGTCGGTTTCGACGACTTCCACTTCGCGATCAACGATGTCCGACCGTCGTTCATTCGAGTTGAGGCGGATGAAGTGACGTACAACCTGCACATCATGCTGCGGTTTGAGATCGAGCAACTGCTGGTCTCGGGTGAGCTGAAGCCGGCCGATGTGCCCGGCGTTTGGAACGAGAAGTTTTCACAATACTTCGGTCTGGCGGTGCCGAACGATTCGCAAGGTTGCTTGCAGGACATTCACTGGAGCGGCGGGTTGCTCGGCTATTTCCCGACCTACGCGCTGGGCAACATGTACGCCGCGCAGTTCTTCAACGCCGCAAGACGAGACCTCGGTGATCTCGATGAGCAATTCGCCAAGGGACAGTTCAAACCGCTCAAAGCGTGGCTCAACGAAAAGATTCACAGCCAAGGTAAACGCTATCCGGCGCGACGTTTGGTGGAGGTCGTTACCGGCGAATCCCTGTCGCACGTGCCGCTCGTCGAACACTTGAATCGCAAGTTCGGCGAGTTGTACGGACTGAATTGAACCGGCTCAGCGAAAGAACTCAACAACATCAGCCGCTCCACCCAGCAGGGAACAATTTCGATCATGTCTGGCTTTCGTTACGACACAGTTGATGACACGCCTCCCTCGCGAGGTCGCGCGTTTCTGATGGCCATTGTGGTCGTCGGTGCGCTCGCGATCGGGTTTGCCTCGATGCTCCAGCGGTCGATTCCTCGTACTGGAGCGCACTCGCAGTCGCATCTCGTTGGCACTCAGGCTCCCACGTTTGAAGTCGAGGGTTGGCTGAATGGGCCAGGGCCGACGGATGCCGAGCGGAGCGGCAAGGTCGTGGTGGTTGATGCGTGGGCGTGGTGGTGTGGCCCGTGTCGCATGGCCGCTCCCGACATGATCGCTCTGGAAAAGAAGTTCAAAGACCAAGGGGTTCTCTTCGTCGGCCTGACAACAGAAGGATCCGACACACTCGCCAAGAGCGAGAAATTTTTGTCCGCAACGCAGATCACCTGGCCCAACGGGTATGGAGCGCATCGCACACTGCAATCGCTCGAAGCCGATTCGATCCCGCACGTCACCATCATCGACCGCAACAATCTCATTGAAGACATCGTCGTCGGAGCGGGTGACACTCACCAACACATTGAAGCCGCGATCGAACGTGCCTTGGCGAAACAGCCGTGACGAAATCCGCCGACTCCGGTGATTCGCACGGCGACCAATCAGCAGACCTCGCGGCCGAGACGCCGCTTCAGCCGCGACATTTCCGACCAATCCCGCGAGCGCGGCGCGGCGCGATGGTCGCTGTCGCGTTGCTGATTCTGGCGACGATCATCATGCGAGGAGCATTCATGTTCTGGTCGCCCAACAAAGTCGAGCGACGTGATGAGGGCCGGCTCTCGCCGTGCCCCGCCTCACCCAATTGCGTCTGTTCCCACGATGATGATGACGCACACCGGATTGAGCCGCTGAAATTCACTGGCTCGCCACCCGAGGCCTTTCAGCGATTGATCGCGCTCGTGACGAAGCAGCCCCGCACGCGCGTCATCACGCGCGACGAGCCGTATCTCCACGTCGAATTCACGACGCCACTCCTGCGGTTTGTCGATGACGTTGAATTCTTGCTCGACGATTCGGCCAAGGTCATTCACGTCCGCTCGGCCTCGCGCGTCGGTCACTCCGACCTCGGCGCGAATCGCAAACGAGTCGAAGCGATCCGACGGCTGTTCGAGCCATCGAGCCACTTCTCTCCGCTTCAAACTCGTCCGGGCGCGTTGTTCATTCCGTAAACGCGACTGTACGCCGGTCAACGTGAGTCAGGTCGCTTGGTCAGGCTTGCCAATGACCAGTGTGTCAGGCCAAGCTGGCGACTCTAACCCGTCCGGTTGAAAAACTTCGTAACCACTCACTCGGCACCGCCAATTCTCACCATGAAGCAGTTCCCCCCCGCGTTTCGATTGTGCTTCCTCGCATTGTTCGCCGGGATCGTTTTGGCCACGCCGCTGGTGGCTCAGAACGGATCGGTCCCGAACGTCGCCACGCCGCGCACTCAGAACGAATGGGAAGTGAACCCGGAAAGTGAACTCGCTTTGGAGCGAGGGGTCGCGTGGCTGGCGCGGACTCAAGGTTCACAGGGGAACTGGGAGTCGAACGATCTCGGGCTGGTCGGGCTTGGTGCGCTGGCGTTCATGTCGGCCGGGCACATGCCGGGGCGAGGCAAATACGGCGACAACGTCGATCGGGCGCTGAAGTACATCGTCAAGAACGCCAAGCCGTCGGGGTTGCTCAACATCGCCGATGCTCAACGAGACCTCTACAACCACGGGCTGACGGCGTTCGTGCTCGGTCAGGCTTACGGCATGACCGACGATCCGGCGATCGGCAAGACGCTCGACAAGGCCCTCAAGCTGATCGCCAACACGCAGTGCGAGGACGGCGGCTGGGACTATCGAGCCAAGCGGCAACCGCACGGTCATGACTTGAGCATCGTCGTCATGCAGGCCAAGGCGCTGCGGAGTGCCGTCGATAGCGGATTTGAAGTGCGCGGTGATGTCATCAAGCTGGCCATTCAATCGGTGCGAGACCACTACAAAGCGGACAACGGAGCGCGCGGCTTCGATGAACGGGCGAAAGAGGGTGGCGGTCAGTTCACCTACGACGGCAATCGTGGCACGCTGGCAATGGCCGCTTGCGGCGTGGTCTGCCTCCAGGAGTTCGGCCAGTACGACGACTGGCGCATTCCAAAGAATCTCGATCTGATTTCAAAAGAGGTCTCACGCCTCAAGCCGGTCAAGGGGAACGGCGAAGTCCCGTTCGATGCCTACACGCTTTATTACGTCGGCCAGGCGCTCTATCAATCGGGCGGAGAAAGCTGGCGCACGAACTACCCGCTGCTGCGAGACCACCTGATCGCGTCGCAGCTTCGCAAACCCGAGAACGCCGCCGAAGACGGCTCGTGGCGAGACACTCGCTGGGTCCACGGCAAGCAAGGTCACCTGTATGGCACCGCAGTCAGTTGCTTCATCCTTGGAATCCCCAACCGGTACTTGCCCATCCTGCAAGAAGGCAAGATCGAGGGACTGCGAGAGAAGCTGGGACAGAAGTAGTCCGCAGTCAACAGTCACACAACATGCGAAATCGAAGGCACAGAGCAGACAAGCAAGAGTCGGTGGAGCCACTCGGCGTTCCGGGGATCAGGGATTCGGGCCAATCTTCTGAACGCTTGTTTGTCAGCTTCGTCCCTTCGTGGCTGTGTGGTTAGACTGTTGGGTGGCCACCTGAAGAAAGACCGGCCATCCAAAAACTGTTCACCGTCCGGAGTCACGCGATGAGCTTGCAAGAGTTGGAAGCCAAGATCACTCAGCTACCGCCTGCGGAGTTGGAGGAGTTCTCGAAGTGGTTTGATGAGTTTTTGGCGGAGGCATGGGATCGACGCAGCGAAGTCGAGTCGGATGAATCTCCGCCGCTGTCGCAAGCATGGTTGAATGAGATCGAACGCCGTTCGCGGGAGATTGACGAGGGAACCGCCAAATTGATTCCCTACGAAGAAGTCATGGACGACCTCAAGCGAATGCTTCAAGGATAGGCCATGTCTCGCGTCATTTTTCACGAGGGTGCGAGATCAGACCTGCGGTTGGCAACACAGTATTTTGACACGGAAGCGAGGCCAAGTACGGCTGTGAAGTTCGTGGAACGAGTCAAAGCGGCCATCGCAACAATCGAAGCCGACCCGACAGCGTGCCCACTCATTGATCGAATGCATCGACGGCAAAGGGTTTTCAAATTTCCATACGACATTGTTTTCCGGGTCGAGGCTGCTAAGACCGTGATCGTCGCCATCGCCCACCACGCTCGCGAACCTCATTACTGGCAGGATCGAATTTAGTTCTTTCGGGCTGGAGCACGACCATGACAACTTTGCGCGAGATCGAAGCCGCCGCCATGCAACTCGCTCCCCAAGAGCGATCACTGTTGGTCAATCATCTTGCCCAGAGCCTGGATGGTTCGGATGACTTCGGCTTGCCAGACCTCGATCCGTGCTGGATCGAAATTTGCGAACGACGCCTGAAGGATTTGGACGAGGGGCGAACACAGCCGCTCGACGGAGAGGCGGTCATGAGTCGTCTTCGCGAAGCGGCTCGGCGATGACGACTTATGTTTTCACGGAGGAAGCCGAAGCGGATTTGGATTCCGCACTCGGCTATTACCGAGCCGAAGCCCTTCCCGGCACAACGGAGAAGTTCATCGAACGTGTTGACGAAGCCATTCAGTCCATCTTGCGAGACCCGACAGGCTGTCCGATCTTTCACCGCCAGATACGACGGCAGCGAGTTTGGAAATTTCCCTACGATCTGCTGTTTCGAGCCAAGAACGACCTAGTGACAATTGTGGCCGTCGCCCATCATTGGCGTGATGCCGAATCTTGGAAACATCGAAGATAACTCGCCTCTATCCAACTTTTTTTGAGCGATTCAGAATCCTTCCATGTTGAATTTCGACGCCAGTTTGTTTGCGATTGCCGGAGCCGTGGCGGCTGCCGGGCCGATCCTCATTCACCTGCTCAACCGACGCCGGTTTCGGACGGTCAGTTGGGCGGCGATGGATTTCCTGCGTGAAGCCCTCGAACGCAACCGCAAAATTCTGCATCTGCGCGACATCATCCTGCTGGCTCTGCGAGTGCTGGCCGTCGTGATGTTTGGTTTCGTGCTGGCGAGACCCTTCTTCAAGGGATCGGCCGCCGGGGCGATGTGGCATGTCGTGCTGC
>JAYVOX010000209.1:0-8175 GCA_043757695.1 Schlesneria sp. | reverse complement strand
GTGTCGGAGAGGCCCCCGTCTCGGCTGCTGGTAAGGTATCCATGCGCCACTAATAATCGATCACCGGCCTTGCGCAAAAAGCGTGCCGAACAGTGTTGGCCGTTTCCCGGACTGGCACCGGGTTTCTTTAAGTAGATCTTATGCTTGGCATCCTCGACATCGAACAGGTTCCGATAGCTCCCAATCGTCTCCGAGCCGCCCAGCCACAGGACACCCACCGGTTTGAGCGCGTAGTGCAGCGTCGGCAGGATCCGTTGTTGCAGCACCGGCTCCAGATAGATGAGGAGATTGCGACAACTGATCAGGTCGATGCGCGAGAAGGGTGGGTCGGCCAGCACGTTGTGCCGGGAGAAGATGCAGGAATCGCGAATCGATTTCGAGATCCGGTAACTGCCATCCAGCTCGCTGAAGAACCGCCGCAACCGTTCCGGCGAGACATCCTGGGCGATGTCCTTCGAGTAGATTCCCAACCGGGCTTTGTCGATGATCGCCCCGTTCAGGTCGGTGGCGAACACTTGCAGGGGGACGGAACTGCCCGCCGCCTCGGCCACCTCGGTGAATGCCATCGCCAGCGAGTACGCCTCCTGCCCGGACGAGCAGCCGAGCGTCCAGATTCGCACGGGATCTTTGCGGGACCGGTCCTGGAGCAGGCGGGGAAACACCTGATTCTTGAGCGCCTCGAACGACTCGGGGTCGCGGAAGAAACTGGTGACGCTGATCAGGATGTCCTGGTACAGGGCGTCCAACTCCGTCGGCGTCTGCTGCAGGAACCGCACGTACTCGGGCAGCCCGTCCAATTTCTGAAAGACGATGCGGCGGGTGACGCGGCGGAAGAGCGTGTTGAATTTGTAATTGCTGAAATCGACGCCGGTGGCGTTGTACAGCAGTCGGATCACGGGGGTGAGGTCGGCGTTGGAAGTGGCGAGGGAAGAAGAATCCCCTGGCTCTGCTCCCTCTTGCTCGCCCCGCGCCCCGCGCCACTCATCACTTTCCAACCGCCACACGTCACTCGATCCGATGCGGACGATCTCACTGGCAATCTCGTTCGGCGGCAGCACGAAGTCCACGCAGCCGGAGGCGATGGCGCTGTGCGGCATCCCGTCGTGCTGGGCCGTGGCGTCCTGCGCGAAACAGATCCCCCCTTCACCCTTGATCGCCTCCAGCCCGAGCGTGCCGTCCGAAGCCGTGCCCGACAGCACCACCCCGATGGCCCGGTGACGGTGCTCCTCGGCGAGCGAGCGGAAGAGCTGATCGACCGGCCGATGAATGCCCCCAGCCGCGCGCGGCAGAAGCTGCAACTTCCCCCCCGAGAGGATCATGCTCCGGTCGGGCGGGATCACGTAAACGTGATTCGGTTCGACCGTCGGCTCATCCTGAACCTCCATGACCGGCATCGCCGTCGCCCGCGACAGAATCTCGGCCAGGGCGCTGGGGTGCGAGGGTGCCAGATGCTGCACCAGAACAAACGCCATCCCCGTATCGACCGGCAACGCCTGGAGCAGTTGCGTAAACGTCTCCAACCCACCGGCCGAAGCACCGACGCCGACAATTGGGAACGCCGCATCGTCATAGTCGTCTGACTGGTCGCGATCAATCACATCATTTGTGGTGTCGTTTGACATGAGAGGCTCTGTTTCAAATGAGAGAACGCCAGGAGTGGCAGAGCGTGTAGAGATCCAAAAGGGGTGATCATTTTTTGGTAGTGGGTCAGTTTGTATGGCACGCCCTGAGTCCGCGAAGGGCGTGGATTCAGAAATTCACTGTACTACTAACGTCTTGTTTCTTGTCGGGCTGCGCAAATTCTTCTGCTTAAAAGTAGTTCCTCCGTTCCCGTTGGGGACACTCGTGGGGCAGGAACTGCGGGCTGATGAAAAGTCGTTTGGCACAGACTGTTGACGAGGCGGTTCCCTTTGGAGTGCGGCGGCTCGACGCCGCTTTGGCATTTTTGCTTTTCCATTCCTTGGCTTTGGCGTTCGCGTCAAAAGGGCTGCGCCCAAAATTCCAAAGCGGCGTCGAGCCGCCGCACTCCAAATGAGTTCCTCAGGAGCCTTCATCGCTCCGCGTGAAGAAAGCCGTGCGTGAGTTCAGTGTCGAATGTTGATCCTGCGCCCTACTCTCAATCGGCTTCCTTTACGCGGAGCGATGAAGGCGACTTTGGTTGCGGCCGATGGCCGCGCTGGGATTCCCACGCCCTTCGCGGACTCAGGGCGTGCCACACTTGGTCCCTCATTTCAAACTGACCCACTACCTCATTTCTCGGTACCGATCATACCGCCGTCGGCAGCAACTCGGCCAGCAGCTTCATGAGGGCCGCATGGTCCACCGGCTTGACCATGTGGCCGTCGAAGCCCGCTTCGCGGGATTTGCGGCGGTCGTCTTCCTGACCCCATCCGGTCAGGGCGACCAGGCTGGGTGGCCCTGCTTGAAGTGTTCAAACAAGTTAGACGTGCCACTGTTTGTCTGCTTTGAGACAAGCAGTGCCAATTGGGAGTTGATTGCTCATTGCTCTCGTTCCCAAGCTCCGGCTTGGGAACGCCGTCTTTGAAGCTCCAGCTTCGCGGATTTCGAGATCGCGGTCTGTTTGTCACACCAAGCCGGAGCTTGGTGGTGTGCGTTCCCAAGCTGGAGCTTCGGAACGAGACGGAGTGATTTTCTCAAAAGCCTATTCCGCTCACGATCGTTCCACTGGTGCTGCTGACGAAGCGGTCTGTTCAAACCCGTCGCAGCGAGTCACGGGGAGCGGCGGGTACTTCGGGAACCGGGCGTCGTGTGTCGAGCGAGTACACAGGACGAACCGCGAACCTTTGGGGGTCGTGACCATGCGCACGTGCTGACAAGTTTCGCAGAGACTTCGGGGCATGAGGGACTCGCGGGAAGAGGACGTGAGACGAGCGTGAGCTGAGATCGGGCGTGAGCTGAGATCGGGCGTGAGCGACGGTGACGAAATCGTGGATTGCTGTTGGGTTCATGAGGAGGCTCGCGAGGCTGAAGGCTCGGCGATAATGTACCCAACGTTGGAAGGGAAGCCTCGCCGCACATCGCACCACGACACCGATGGGTGCAGTCGTAAATTGGCGGTCAATTTCCGGTCCCCTCGCCCCCGTCTTCGGGGGAGAGGGTTAGGGTGAGGGGGCCGAGCGGTCGAAAGTCATTGGATACGAAACGCGAATCCAGACAGCGGACACCGTCGCATTGATCTCCGTGCGTCAGGCTTCCCCAACGAATCCCGCCTCACCCTAACCCTTTCCCCCGAGGACGGGCGGGAGAGGGGACAAATCACGGACTACAAATTGGCGACTGCACCAGACACTGATTGAAGGATGATTGAGATGACCACCGCTTGGCAACGCTACTGTCAGTACCTCGTCACCGATCACGCGCTGGGGTTCTCGCTCGATGTGAGTCGCGTGCGGTTTGAGGAGTTCGACCTCGCGCCGTTGTTGCCTCGAATGACACAGGCTCTCGAAGCGATGACGGTCTTGGAAGATGGCGCGATCGCCAACGCCGATGAGAATCGGATGGTCGGGCATTACTGGCTGAGAGACTCGTCACTCGCCCCGACAGACGAGATCACGTCGGAGATTGATGAGACTCGCGCGGCGATCGCGAAGTTCGCCGAAGACGTTCACGACGGGCGAGTCGAAGGGAGTGAGAGCAAGTTCCAGTTTGTCCTCGTCATTGGCATCGGTGGCTCGGCGCTGGGGCCGCAATTCGTCGCGCAGGCATTGGGGTCGCCGTATGACTCGATGCTGACGTTCTTCATCGACAACACCGACCCCGATGGCATCGACACCGTACTCGGCGAGTTGATCGGGCAACTCGGCAGCACGCTGGTCGTGGTCGTCTCCAAGTCGGGCGGCACGCCGGAGACTCGCAACGGAATGTTGGAGGTTCAGCGGGCGTACCAGCAGGTCGGTTTGAAGTTTGCCGAACACGCAGTCGCAATCACGCAGGACGGGAGCAAGCTGCACAAGACGGCGGTCAACGAGAAGTGGCTGCGCATCTTTCCGATGTGGGATTGGGTGGGCGGTCGGACATCGGTGCTGTCGGCGGTCGGATTGCTGCCCGCCGCGCTGCAGGGTCTCGATACGAGCGGACTGCTTGACGGAGCCGCCGCGATGGACCGACTCACCCGCGAAGCCGATCCGCTGAAGAATCCCGCCGCACTGCTCGCGCTCATGTGGCATCACGTCGGTAGCGGACGCGGCGCGAAGGACATGGTGATCCTGCCGTACAAGGATCGGCTCTGTCTGTTCAGCCGCTACTTGCAGCAGCTCGTGATGGAGTCGCTCGGGAAAGAACATGATCGCGCGGGGAAGACGGTCCATCAGGGGATCGCCGTCTACGGGAACAAGGGTTCGACCGATCAGCACGCTTACGTGCAGCAGCTTCGCGACGGCGTGCCGAACTTCTTCGCGACGTTCATTCAAGTCTTGAAGGATCGCGAGGAAGACCTCGACCCCGACACACAGTACGTCCGGCCGGTGTTTGAGGTCGAGCCGGGGATCACGTCGGGCGACTACTTGCACGGCTTCCTGCTCGGCACGCGCGAAGCTCTGTTCGACAGCGGTCGCGACTCGATCACGATCACGGTGAACGAGGTCAACGGCGCGACGGTCGGTGCCTTGATCGCGCTCTACGAACGCGCGGTCGGTCTCTACGCCGAACTCGTCGATATCAACGCTTATCATCAACCGGGAGTCGAAGCGGGCAAGAAAGCGGCCGCGTCGGTCCTCGACCTGCAATCGCGCGTCGTCCAGCAGTTGGGGGCGGCGGCGTCTCCGCAAACAGCGACGCAGATCGCGGCCTCACTTGGCGAACCCGATCGCGTCGAGTGGGTCTACAAACTACTCGAACACTTATCGGCCAATCCGGGACGCGGCGTGCTGCGACACGGCGGGCAGTCCCCGGCGACGGCCACCTATCAGGCCAAAGCCGAGAACTACGAACACGAGGATGTCGAAGGCGACTTGGACGAGTGATGTGACGATCAGAGTCCAAGCAGTTCAATAGTTCAATGAATTGTACTTTGCACGGCCCAAAGTGAGACCTTTGAATGTAGCCACGTTTCGCCAGAACGTGGGCTGTTTGAGCGTCACTCCCGCGCTCTGGGGAGGTGCAGCTACGTCTCACTTCAGCCCGCGCGAGGTTTACATGACCTCCGGCGCGATTTTCGATTCGATCGCACAAAACGCACCTATCGACTGGGGTGCTCGAACGAGGTTCGTGCTCTGCATGTCGTTCCAAAGCGCAATGCCTCCCAGTAAGCCCGCAATGTTCGGCACGACCTTTACGTCAGCAGACATTGTGGCATGATCGAGCATCCTCGCATTGCCGCCACCCAAGTAGAGTGCGTCAAAGTTGAATGTGTGCCGGAGTTGCAAGACGGCCTTGTCGAGCCACGTCCGCCACGCCACATCGCCCAGCCGTTCGAGGGACGCTTGTCCGAGCCACTGTTCGTAAGTCTGATCTTCCGCGAAAGGATGATGGGCCAGTTCGAGGTTCGGCACGAGCAACCCATCGACAAACAGCGCCGACCCCATGCCGGTCCCGAGCGTCAGCACCATCTCCAAGCCCTCGCCCGAAATCGCTCCGAAGCCCTGCACGTCGGCGTCATTGGCGACGCGTACCGGTTTGCCGAGCCGCGCGGCCAGCGACTTGGCGAACCCGAAGCCGTGCCAGTCGGGATGCAAGTTGGGCGCGGTGATCGTCACACCCAATCGGACCACGCCGGGAAAGCCGACGGCCACCCGGTCAAACTGATGCGCTGCGGCCAATTGCGAGATGGTCTCGATCACGGCGAGCGGCACGGCTGGCCGCGGTGTCAGTGCCCGATCCCGGTCGCTCAACGCTTCGCCCGACTCGTTCAAGACCAGCACTTTGATGCCCGTCCCGCCGACATCGACCGCCAAAGTTCGAGGACCAGTGATCTCAGGAGCCATCACATTTGATTCGATCATTCCGTGAACCTTTGGATGTCAGGTGAACCTTCCGAGCGTGGTGGCATTCTATTCGTTGTCGCTGCGTTTTTCCTGTCTCTTCTCTTCGCACGACTGAGGGGAGGAGACCAGAAAACGAGTCTGTTGAAGTTCGCGAGGTCGGCCCCGACAATCGCCGCCCGTTCACGAACTCCTTCCTCTGGAAAGTCACACGCTGATGAGCCTCTTTCGCCCCGAACTTGATCGCATGGCCGGCTATCTGCCCGGCGAACAGCCGCAGGATGGCGGCTGGATCAAACTCAATACGAACGAGAATCCGTATCCACCTTCGCCGCGTGTGGTCGAGGCCGTGACCGCCGCCGCGCAAGGGAAGCTCAATCTTTATCCCGATCCCCATGGGACCGCGTTCCGTAAGACCGCAGCGGCCGTGTTGAATCTCGACCCCGATTGGATTCTGCCCGGCAACGGCAGCGATGAAGTGTTGACGATCCTGACTCGCTCGTTCGCGGGGCCGTCGGACCAGATCGCCTATCCGTACCCGAGCTACATCCTGTACGAGACGCTGGCCGACTTGCAGGGGGTGCGTCACGAGCGACTGCTGCTCGACTCCGACTGGTCGTGGAACTTCGACCGCATCGGCAAGACGATCGAGCAAAGCAAACTGATCTTCGTCCCCAACCCCAACTCTCCGTCGGGCAATCGCTGGCCGTTCGATGACCTGCTCGCTCTCGTCCCGAAGCGCGGTGTGCTGGTGCTGGACGAAGCCTATGGAGACTTCGCCGATCACCCGCATCAGTGTGAGTTGCTCAACAGCACCGCCGGACGGCAGATCGTCATCACGCGGACGTTTAGTAAGAGCTACAGCCTCGCGGGCGTGAGATTCGGTTTCGCGATCGCTCACCCCGACACCATCGCCGGGTTGAGGAAGATGAAGGACAGCTACAACTGCGACTCACTGTCACTCGCCGCCGCCACTGCTGCCATTCAGGATCAAGACTGGATGCGAGACAGCACCGCTCGCATCCGCGCGACTCGCGAACGACTGACGGCCGAACTGAAGCAACTCGGCTACGATGTCGTCCCGAGCCAAACCAACTTCGTCTGGGCGACGCATCCGTCGGACGACCACAAGGCTCGATACGAGGCCCTCAAGTCGAAGAAGATTCTCGTCCGCTACATGTCGTTCCGAGACATCACCTGGGCCACCGACCAACGCCTCGACGGCCTCCGCATCACGATCGGCACCGATGCGGAGATTGATTCGCTCCTGACGGCTTTGCGTGAAATTGTTTGACGCTGTTTGAAATGAAAGAAAATAAAAATGCCCCGCACTGCGAAGATTGAACGGAATACGGCCGAGACTCAGATTGTGTTGTCCCTCAACTTGGACGGGACCGGCGTTGCGAACGTCTCAACCGGCGTGGGGTTTCTCGATCACATGCTGACGCTGTTCGCCAAGCACGGACTGTTTGATCTCGATGTCGTCGCGAAGGGTGACTTGCACATCGACGATCACCACACGGCCGAAGATGTCGGCATCTGTCTCGGCAAAGTGTTGGCTCAGGCGGTGGGCGACAAGCGCGGGCTGACTCGTTACGGCAGCATGACCTTGCCGATGGAAGAGACGCTCGTCACGAGTGCCCTCGATCTGAGCGGCCGCGTGAAGTTCATCTACAAGGTCGAGTTCCCGACCGAAAAGATCGGCACGTTCGATACGGAACTGGTCGAAGAGTTCTGGCAGGCGGTGGCCTCGAACGCACAGATGAACCTGCATCTCGTCCTGCACCATGGCACCAACAGCCACCACATTTCCGAGGGCCTGTTCAAAGCGACGGCCCGCGCCCTGCGACAAGCGACGACGATTGATCCACGCCAGACGGGAGTCCCTTCGTCGAAGGGGACGTTGTAATGGCCTTGCGTCCCGTGTCGCCGTACTCGCTGTGGATCGGTAACGCGGGAGATGTCCGGCGCAATGCGGAACTGACCGAACTCGGGATTGAAGCGGTGGTCGATCTCGCGGCGAACGAACCGGTGGCCTCATTACCGCGCGAGTTCGTTTATCTCCGCTTCCCACTTTATGACGGAGCAGGCAACGATCCGCGAATCCTGCGCGCGGCAGTGAACTCGGTTGTCGAACTGCTTCGTCAAAACATCCCGACCCTCGTCGCGTGCAGCGCCGGAATGAGCCGCTCCCCCGCCATCACCGCTGCTGCCATCGCCACTCTGACCGGCCGCA
>JAYVOX010000208.1:0-2243 GCA_043757695.1 Schlesneria sp. | reverse complement strand
TTGATCGTGCGACCCGGCCAGTTGGCAGTCTTCGTGTTGCAAGGCAAAGTGGCCGACGTGTTCGAGTCCGGGACGCACACGCTCAACACGCAGAACCTGCCGATTCTCAGCACGCTCGCCGGTTGGAAGTTCGGCTTCAACAGTCCGTTCAAGTCGGAGGTCTACTTCATCAGCACGCGGCAGGTCACGGACCTCAAGTGGGGGACGCCCAATCCGATCATGCTGCGCGATCCCGAATTCGGCCCGATCCGTTTGCGCGCATTCGGAACCTACGCGCTGAAGGCGGTGGAACCGAAGGCACTGCTGGCGGAGTTGGTCGGTACGGACGGCGTTGTTGAGGCGGATGAAGTGACCGAGTTGATGCGGTCCATCATCACGTCCGCTTTCGCCGACATGCTCGCCGAGAAACAAGTCGCCGCACTCGATCTTGCCTCGAAGTACCGCGAGTTCTCCGAAGAGCTTCGCCAGTACGTTCAGGAGCGCGTCGATGACGAGTACGGCTTGGCGATCCCGCAATTGTTCATCGTGAACATCTCGCTCCCCGAAGCGGTCGAGAAGGCACTCGACACGCGGACGAGCATGGGTGTGATCGGCGACATGAACAAGTTCCAGCAGTACTCGATGGGCGAGGCGATGCGCGAATCGGCCACGCATGGTGGAGGCGGCGAAGGACTCGGCCTCGGTATGGGTGTGGCGATGGCCGGTCGCATGATGACGACCCCTGGCCTCGGCATGAGTGCCCCGATGAACACGCCTCCCGCCCCACCGCCACCGCCCGCTTGGCACGTCGCGGTCAACGGCCAGTCACAAGGACCATACGCCCCCGAGCAAATTCAACAGTCGATCGCCGCCGGTCGCATCACGGGCAAGACGCTCCTCTGGGCACCGCAACTCAACGGCTGGACCGCTGCCGAACAGCTCCCCGATTGGTCGCCGTACTTCCAACGCATGACTCCACCGCCGCCACCCGCAAACTGAGAGTGAGTTGTAGGATGGGCACTCCTGCCCGTCCTGCCTTTGGGTTTCGATCCCGCGTTTGCAAATGCCGGACGGGCAAGAGTGCCCATCCTCCAGTGTTGTTCCACTAAGCCGCCGAGACTCCATCGGCTGCTCTTCTTCTTTTCGGCGTGCTGCATCCGGAGCGGCTGTGACCTTCACCCCCGATTTGCTGCGACGCTGCTGGTTTCTCGCCGGGCCAACCGCCTGTGGCAAGACGGCGGTCTCACTGGCGCTGGCCGAGCGACTCAATGCCGAGATCGTGGCGCTCGACTCCATGACGGTCTATCGCGGGATGAATATCGGCACCGCGAAAGCCACGCTCGCCGAGCAAGCGTGCGTGCCGCATCACTTGCTCGACATCATCGAACCGCACGACGACTTCAGCCTCGCCGAGTACCTCACTGCCGCCGAAGCCTGCTGTCGTGAGATCATCGGTCAAGGCCGCACGCCGTTGTTTGTCGGTGGCACCGGCTTGTACCTGCGCGGTGTGTTGCGCGGCGTGTTTGAGGGACCGGCGGCCGACTGGTCCCTCCGTCACGAATTGGAAGCGCGAGCCATCACCGACGGCGCGGAGGCACTCCACCAAGAACTCGCTCAGTGCGATGCCGTCACCGCCGCGCGACTCCATTCCAACGACATCCGCCGCGTGATTCGAGCGATCGAAGTCTTTCGCCTCACCGGCCGACCTCTTTCCGAGCAACACGACAATCCCGCGCGACCACTCAGCGAACGAACGCCTCACGTCTATTGGCTGTCACCCCACCGGGACTGGTTGCACACGCGCATCAACACGCGCGTCGAACAGATGTTCGCAGAGGGTCTGCCGGCAGAAGTCGGCAGACTGCTCCTGTTGCCACGCCCGCTCAGCCAGTCTGCCCGGCAAGCCCTTGGTTACAAAGAGGTCCTCGACTGGCTGGCGACTCTCCCGAACCGTGCCATCGCCTCTCAAAGCGTTGAACCGCCGCCCGTGCTTTCACCGCCTCGCTCAGTAGTCGAGCTGATCCAAACCCGCACTCGACAATTCGCCAAACGACAACATACTTGGTTCCGCAACCTCGCAGAGTGCATCCCCATCGAAGTCACAGTCGGCGACAGCATCGAGACCCTCGTCAATCGAATCATCGCACGTAGTGCAATTCCCTAGGGCGTCCGCCACGCTAAATAATCGGGTAGCTGCACTCGCCAGAGTGCGGGATTCCCACGTTCTGGCGAACATGGCTACCCCCAAATTAAGCGTAGACGAA
>JAYVOX010000207.1:0-8223 GCA_043757695.1 Schlesneria sp. | reverse complement strand
GGCATCGTCACGATGGCAATCATCCACGCCACCGTGGCCACGGACTCACGCTTCTTCGTGAGCAGCACGACGGGCAACAACGTGAGCGTCAGCAGATAGCCAACAATGGTGAGAACGGCCAACAGGGTCTGCATGACGGGCGATGTGTGAGAGGGTGTGATCAGGATCAGGTGGCCACCGACGCAGTGGGATCAAATTCGCTTAACTGCCCGTTGAACAGAGGGGACCGGGAGGGCGAGGCTCCCGCCGAGTTGCGAGTGACAACCGGGATCCCGATCAAGAACGGCTCGGCAGGAGCCTCGCCCTCCCTTTATCAAACGGGATTCATTACTCAACGGAATTCATTGGGCTGTTCAGACTGCGGAATACAATTGGGTGAGAGATCAAGCCGTCGAGAGACCACGCCCCCTTAAGTTCAGTGCCTCGTTCGGTCAGACCGACGAAAACGGGCGGCGGATCGGGCGACAACTTGATTCCTTTTTGGGGAACAGGACGACTCCCCCGCGACCGTTCCAGTTTGCGCGATCCCGCGAGCTGTGAGGTTGAGAGCTTGCGCTCAAGTCCCGCGCGGTGCGGCTCCGATCAAGAGTTCTGTTGGACGGAATCGACAGACTCAACGAGTGGTCTCGTTCGAGCAAAAAACCTCACGACGACGACGGCAAGGATGGCTGGATGTCGCACGCGAACAGCGACTCGTTTCGATTAGGCTTCCTGGCGGCAATCGAGGATCCGGAGCGGGGATTCGTGGGTGGGCTGCTGGTGACAAACCGGTTTGGTCGCCCGCTCGAATTCCAATGCACCGCTCCCGTGAAGCCGAACCGGGCGCAACAGATTCTGTACGGCCCGACGCTGCGCCCCTTCGTTCTCAGCGAACTGATCGGACGGACTTTGGTCGATAAGGTCGGCGTGAAGCCGCAGCTCGTGCTGCTCGAATCGAACGAGATTCTCGACCTGCGGCAACATGTGCCGATGTCTGTCGCGTATCTCATGAAGCTCGAAGCGGCGGATGGATCAGCGGTGCGCTGTGGCGTTCAGGCGTTCGGAATGCATCCCGACTTCCCTACGGATCGGGATGAGATCGAGCGCTATGCCAAACTGATCCCGGCTGAGGCGACGCTCAGTGAGCCGTTCGAGCGGGTGCGTGAGGCTCTCGAAGAAACGCTGCGGTTGGGAACGGCGAGATCGGCGTAATGCGGTCACTGACCCAGAAGGACCAGCCGATGAGTGACGGTTCGCTTCGAATGCTTGATGAGATGGCGAGTCGTCTGCGCGGGCGATCCGGGGAGGGTGTCGTCCCTGCTCCCCATTGGACGCTCGACAATTCGGAAGAGTCTCTCGACGCACTGCTCGATGATGTTCCGACTTCGACATTGTCGTTGTCACTCTCCGCGCAGCTCTTCTCGTCGGGAATGAACGGCGCACTGCAACGTTGGCCCTCTTTGGAAACGATCACGGTCGGCGCACCGAAGCCACCCGCACTCTTGCCGACTTGGAAGCCCGCTCATTCTCGAGTCGCCACGTTTGGAATCACATTCCCCGAGGGGGTGTCGTTCCTGACCACGAAAAAGGAGAAAGAGGCGAAAGAGCAAGCGGAACGGGATGCCGCCAACGGAACGGGCGACAACACCGAAGCGGGTCGCGCGACGGCGGGGAAGGACTCGGCAAACGGCCACGACGCACACAGCAGCGAAGAATTGACGACGCTCCTGCCGCCTCAGCCCGCTTCGTTGATGGACGAGGCGACGCTCGCCGCCGCCAAGAAAAAAGTGACGCGACTCAAGCCTCCCGCCGATGCGCTGTCGATCGAAGACCGACTGTTCTATCTGCTCCAACCGCCGCTCCAATCGTGGCTGGGCGGGCAGGAACTCATCATGCCGTTCGAGCCGTTCCCGTATCAGTACGAAGGGATTGGGTGGCTCTTCTCGAAATCGGCGGCATTGCTCGCGGACGAGATGGGCTTGGGCAAGACGATGCAGACGATCACCGCCATTCGGTTGCTGATCCGCAGCGGACAGGTGCGCCGCGTGCTACTGGTCTGCCCGAAGCCACTGCTCCCCAACTGGCAGCGTGAGTTCCAGGCGTGGGCCGAAGAGTTGCCGATTGTGGTTGTCGAAGGAGACACGGAGCGACGCCGCCTGACTTGGACGATGCCGGGCGTGCCGATCTTGATCGCGAACTACGAATCTCTGGTGCGCGACTTCGCGTCGTTTCCCGACGGTGAATTCCCCAAGTTCGATCTCGTTGTCTTGGATGAAGCGCAGCGGATCAAGAACCGCGAATCACGCACGGCGGAAACGGCGCGCGCGTTGCCGCGTCGTCGCAGTTGGGCACTCACGGGAACTCCCATTGAGAACCGCCCCGAAGAACTCAGTGCGCTGTACGAGTTCCTCGGCGTGATCCCACCCAATGCCACTCCCGACCTCAAGCAACTGCAATACTTCGCCAAGCAGTGCATCCTGCGACGGACCAAAGACCTCGTGATGAAGGATCTGCCGCCGCGACTCGACCGCGACGCGCACCTCGATCTTCTGCCCGCTCAGAAGTACGCGTATGAGAAGGCCGAAAAAGATGGCATCATTCATCTCAACGAGTTGGGTGATGAAATCTCGGTGCAGCACGTCTTCGAGTTAGTGTTGCGGTTGAAACAGATCACCAACTTCGACCCGCTGACCGGTGAGAGCGCCAAGCTCGATCGACTCGAAGCCGACATGGAAGAGATCGCGGCCAGCGGCGGTAAGGCGATCTTGTTCAGCCAGTGGACGAAGGTGTTGGACTGGCTCGCCAAACCGATGGCTAAGTACGGCGCACTGCTCTACCACGGCGGCGTCCCGACCAAGCAGCGCGAACCGATCTTGAAGCAGTTCAAGGAAGACCCGAACTCGCACATCATTCTGATGAGCTACGGCACGGGGGCGGTCGGACTGAATCTGCAATTCGCGGGCTATGTGTTTTTGTTCGACCGCTGGTGGAACCCGGCCGTCGAAGATCAGGCGATCAACCGCGCTCACCGCATCGGCTGTAAGAGCCAAGTGATCGTCACGCGGTTCATCTCCAACAACACCATTGAAGAGCGGATCGACAAGATTCTCACCGAGAAGCGGCAACTCTTCGCGGCGATCCTCGGTGATGGGGACAACACCAACGCGTCACTCAGCCTGAATGCCTCGGAGATTTTCGGCCTCTTCGACTTGAAGGCGCGCCACGGCAAGGGAACTCGCGTCATCGGCCCGAAGTGAACTTGCCCGCGCATTAGGCGAGGGGCAGGAATTGCCATACCGCGATGTAGGATGGGCACTCTTGCCCGTCCAGATTTCTATCTGTAAGCCGGGACGGGCAAGAGTGCCCATCCTACAGGGACATTTCTTCTTGCCGCGCGCCTTATACCTCGGGCGGTCCTCTGTGAGACGTAGCTGCACCTCGCCAGAGTGCGGGCGTGACACTCAAACAACCACGTTCTGGCGAAACGTGGCTACATTCCAATGTCGCACTTTGGGCTGCGTGAGGTTTAAACGGCTCAGGTTAGACCGCGCGCGAGAATTCCGCCGGTTGCGACACTTCTCGCTGGCTGGAAGCAGGCTTATTCCGCGCGGCGGCCTAGGCAATCGCCTGTTTCAAAGTACGGTGGCCGCTCAACAAAAAGGCCTTGGCCGTGCGTGGTCGGCGAGTCCGCTTGACCGGTTTTTGGATTTGCTCTGTAATCCCTCGCCGTGCGCCGGGGCCTTCATGGATGAGGGTCGGGTTGCACGTTGTTGAGGCCCACGGGCGACATGACTTACGACCGCTATCTGCTGCGTAGTTTCACATACGTGTTCGCGGTCTGTCTCGCCTCGACGCTTGGCTTGTTCGTCGTGATCGACCTGTTCGAGAACATCGACGACTTCCTCGTGCGGAACGATGATCGCGGCGTGCAGTTGCTGCTCTGGACCATCGGACGCTGCTATGTCTTTCAGTCGATCTTCTTCCTCGACATGGCCGGACCGACGCTCGCCGTGGTCTCGGTCATGGTGGTGTTGGTGCTGCTGCAACGAACCGGCGAGCTACACACGCTGTTGGCGGCGGGCATTCCGATGTACCGCATCCTCGCGCCGCTGGTCCTGATCAGCGCGGCGTTCAACGTGGCCTTTGCACTCAACCAAGAGTTCATCATTCCGCAGATCGCTCACGCGGCGTTCGAGAAACGTGGCGAACCCGAATCGACGAAGCATCAAGTCGAGTCGTTCACGGACCATTCGTCTCATATTTCGATCGACGGTCAGTCGGTGCGGCTAGCGGAACGAGTGTTGGATCAGGCCGTGTTCGTGTTGCCAGCACCTTCTCTGGTGAATGACATCACAATTCTGGAAGCCACTGAGGCCAAGTTTCATCCGGCGCTGGGGACTCGACCGGCCGGTTGGTTGCTGCGCGATGTCCGGCCCGCGCCGGAGGTCATCGAGCAACGCTTGACCAGTCGCGGGCGCGAGGTCGTGCTGTTGAAGACGGGAGGGCGGCACGCTTTCGTGGTCAGTTCGGTCGCCTGCGATCAACTGTTCAAACGGAACTCCAATTTCGCGGTCCTCTCGATCCCCGAGTTGATCGGTCGCATCCGTTCACCCGCAATGGGACTGGAACTCGTGCATCGCCTCGTGCTGCATCTCCATTCGCGACTCATGCAACCGATCCTGAACATCCTCGCCGTGTTGATCGCGATCCCGCTCATGGTGCGGCGCGAAAGCCCCGGCATCGTCGCCGACTCCGCGTTGTGTGGATTGACTCTGTCGCTCCTGTTCGGGCTGATTCAAGCGTGCCAAGTTCTGGGAGTGAACCAAGTCGTTCCTGCCGATGTGGCCGCCTGGATTCCCGTTTTGTTCGGTGGAACTGCGGCCGCTTGGCTCACAGGAATCATTCGGACATGAGTTGTGACTTGAAAAGTTGCGTCTGCTTGATTGACCCGCAGCGCGAGCCCAATGGCACTGACTTTAGAAAAGTAACCCGCTGCGTCAGCGAGGGAGTCCGTCTGTTTTTAAGGTTTCACACGCCCTTGCTCACGCTGCAGGTTCCTAAGGTCAGTGCCATTGAGCGCGAGCCAGCAGAATGTCCGTCAACACCTGAGACAGCAGCCTGCGCCCTCGCTCACGCGGCGGGTTACTTGAGGCCGTGCGACTGGGGTGACAGCCCACGCGCGTCAACAAACTCATTGACCCGATAATTGCGAGTCCCCGCCGATGAACTTGAACGACACCCTTCCGAGTGTGACACCGCCGCCCGAATGTACGGCTGGACCAGCGTCGTCGGAGTCGATCGCGTCGCGCCGCACGGTACTGCTGGGACTAGGAGTGCTGTTCTTCGCGCGCGTGTTGTTCATCGCTCTCTGCCCGCTGGAACTGGTGCCGGATGAAGCGTATTACTGGGACTGGTCGCGACAGTTGGACTGGGGCTACTACAGCAAGCCTCCCCTGATTGCCTGGTTGATTGCGCTCGCCACGAGCATCGGCGGGAACACGGAGTTGGCGATTCGTTTCCCTGCGGCGTGCCTCGGCACACTCGGGTTGTGGGCGATCTATGAACTCGCGCGGCGCATGTACGATCCGACCACGGGACTGCGAGCGATTGTGATGGCGATCGCGATGCCGGGCCTCACCGTGATGAGCCTGCTGATGACGATCGACGCTCCGTTTCTGTGTGCGTGGGCGTGCGCTGTCTTTTGCGTGTGGAGGCTGGTGGAAACCGAGCGGCCTCAAAAGCGCTGGCTGTTCGCGGCGATTGCCTCGACGGGATTCGGGCTGCTCGCCAAACAGACGATGCTCGGGCTGTTCCCGTTGGTGCTGCTGTTTCTCGCAGCCAGTCCGTTGGACCGGAAGCAGCTCAAATCACCGGTCGTTTGGATTTGGGTGTTGGCCAGCCTGGCATTCCTCACACCTGTCATCTGGTGGAACTCACAGCACGACTGGATCACGATTCAGCACACGCGCGAACACTTTGGAGGCGAGGCACAGTCGGTCATGGAACATGTATTGCTGAGCCTCGAATTCTGGGCCACGCAGTTCGGCATTTTGTCGCCAATGTTGTGTTCGATGATGCTCTGTGTCGTTGGCAGTTTGTTGTGGAAACTACCGTCGCTGCCGCGTCGCGAATTGTTTCTCATTTGTTTGGGCGGGCTGCCCATGATTGCCGTCGGAGGATTGAGTCTGCTCCAACATGTGCAGCCCAATTGGCCAGCCGCGTTTCATGTGACGAGTCTCATTCTGGTGGCCGCGTGGGTGGGCCAACGAGAGTCACCTGCTGTCGGGTTCGCTCGTCTCCGACGGTGGTTTCCAGTAGCGATCGTGATTGGAGCGTTCTGTTCGCTGCTGGTGGTACTCGCGCCGATCATCGTCGCGGGGACTTCGCTGGCGGGGACGCGACTCGATCCGACCGTGAGGCTGCGCGGTTGGAAGAGTCTCAGTGCCGAAGTCGATCGCAAATTGAGCGAATTCCCTTCGCCCCAAGACACGCTGATCGTGGCTACTACAAAACGAGGTCCAGTCAGTGAACTTGCTTTCTATCTGATCGGTCGCCCACGAGTGTACCTGTGGAATTCACATCCGCTCCCGCTTTCGCAGCACGATGTCTGGAGTGGTCCGCAGGGAGCCGAGGGACGAGACGCTTTGATTTTGACACCTCTTCACGTGGACCTCCCCGCGCGGTTCGCAGCGGCGTTCGAGTCCATCGAAGATCGTGGCCCGATCGTCATTTCGCTGGGGCCACAAAGGTCGCGATCGTTCCGAGTCTGGCGGGGAGTCGCCTTACGAGCTTGGCCCGCGCGACAGCTTTACCTCACGCGGCCGAAACTGACGCACCGTCGCGCTACTATTGTCTTGTCGCTCCGCCGACGGGATGTCTTGTCGGCGGAGCGACAAGACTACAGTAGTTGACGTGATGGCCCGCGCGGCTTGTCGCGTCAGTTTCCACAGCGCGACAGGTGAACTCGGGAACGCCCGACTCGCACGCGAGCTGACAGCCTCAATCCTTTTTTCAATGAAACAAACTCCACGATGGCAACGGCGACCTTCCTGACGGCGAGCTATGACATCGCGACGCAGGGGAACGAGTCTGTTTGGAACTCGATCTCGATGAACGACTCTGCTCGTTTGATCGACGAGTCCAGGCATGACGAGTGCCCACCGCTAGGACCGCACGCCACGACGAGTCCGCCGATCGCGTCAGTCCATCGGTTCCGCAGTGACTGGCCGTTTGTCTGGCCACTCTGTGCAACGCTCGCGATCACGGTGGCCATCCTCGCGACGAACGCCGACTTGCGAGTGGCCGAGACGATGTTCGATCGCGATGCGGGCAGGTGGACCTTCGCGTCGAACTCGTTGCTGAAGTTCGTCTACCGTCATGGACCGATGCCGGGAGTTGTCTGTGGCATCGCTGCGGCGTTCGTGGCGATTCTCGGGAGAGGTCTGTTGCCGCGTCGAGTGTGGTCACAGTCCCAGGACATTCGCCGGGCGTGCGTATTCCTCTCGCTCCTGCTCATCATTGGTCCAGGCTTGATTGTCAACTCGGGGTTGAAGTCGCTGTGGGGGCGGCCTCGTCCGTCGGAGTGCCAGCAATTCGGCGGCGACCGCCACTTTGTTCCCGTCGGCGTGGCGAGTCAGCAGCTCAAACCGAACTCATCCTTCCCGTCGGGGCACGCTTCGATCGCGTTCTATTGGATGGCCCCTGGGTTCGTCTTCGCCAATCGGCGGCGTCGTCTGTCGCTGGGCTTTTTCGCAGGCGGGACCGCCTACGGACTGGCGATGGGCGCGATCCGCATCGTTCAAGGTGGCCACTTCCTCTCGGATGTCATCTGGGCCGGAGCAATCGTCTATCTCGTGGGTGTCGTGCTGGCCCGACTAGTTCTGCACGATCACAGGCCGAGCGTTCGCGGTGCGGAACACTAAAGCGAGCAGATTCGAAGGGTGCGTGGAGTCTTCGGAACGCACCACCACCACACCAAAGAGCGGTGTGTTCCGAAGACTCCAGCGAGGCGTTGCCTCAGACCGAGTGCAATGTCCAACCGGCGGCCATTGCCAATTGTTTTATCCGTGCCCCGGCTTCAGTCTGAAGTCGAACAAACTTGACTCAATTGCAACACATTTATACCTCGCCCGCACTCTGGCGAGTTGTAGCCGCATCTCGCCAGAGTGCGGGCGGGACGCTCAAACAGCCCACGTTCTGGCGAAACGTGGCTACATTCAAATGTCTCACTTTGGGCCGTGCGAA
>JAYVOX010000206.1:0-2245 GCA_043757695.1 Schlesneria sp. | reverse complement strand
CGATGCGCGGCTACATCCGCGTCGTCCGTCAGTTCACCATGTCCGAACCCGAACGCAATGAGATGTGCAAGACGGCTCTCGCCGCCTCACGTCAAACCGCCGAAAAGAAGCTGGTCATCGAAGTCCTCAAACGCTACCCAACGATTGAGACCCTCAAGCTGGCACTCAGCGCGGCGAAGTCTCCCGAGTTGAAGGACGAGGCTAACCAAGCCGCTCTGTCGATCATCCAAAAGATCGGCAGCAAGTCGGCTGAAGCGCGCGAACTGCTCGCCAGTGTGGATATTCCCAAGGTGAAGCTGGAGATCGTCAAAGCCGAGTACGGCGCTGGAGCGAACCAGAAGGACGTGACGGACATCATCAAGAAGCAGGCGACGGACCTGCCTCTGATCACACTGACCTCCTCCAGCTACAACGAATGCTTCGGCGGCGACCCCGCCCCCAGCACCGTCAAAATGCTGAGAATCCGCTACACGATGAACGACAAACCGGGCGACGCCTCCTTCGCCGAAGACGCCATCATCATCCTGCCGCCGCCCAAGTGAATCGCCTAAGTCAGGTTCACCCGATTCTCAACAGCTTGCTCACGCCAAACAAAAAATCGTGAGCAGAAAATGACAACTCGCACGTGGGGCAGGCCCCAAACCTGCCCCACATTTCGTTCCCCTCGCCACCCAGATCGGCTCCGCTTTTTGCCGGACTCGACCGGATGATCCGGCTGTTGAAAAACGTAGAGCCGGCGGCTCTACGGTGTTTTTCCAACAGGCTGCCAGCCCGGGTCCAGCCGCCTCAATGGAGATACCACGCGAAATAGGGGACGTGGATGAGCAACAAGATCGCCCCGATCACCAGCCCCACTTTCGCTGTGATTCGACCAAAGCGAGTCACTCGGAAACTGGATCGTTGTTCGGTCCGACGGGACCAATACCAACCGAGTAGACACAGGACGGTCGATGTTCCGCCAACGATACCGATCAAGAACAGATTGAAGAGCGCTGCGAAGAACCTCGCCAACTGTTCTGACTGGTCATACGAATCGAGGCAGGGGACGAGCAGCAGCCACCCGAGGCAACCGAACGCCGGGTAGGCGTTGGCGGCGATATCGGACCAGAGTCTGGGAGCAGGGTTCGGGCGAGGGGATGGAGTTGTTTCGGTCATCTATTCCTCGCTCTTTCCATCGCTTGCGGGGTTAATTCTTCGCCTCACCTGTTTTGCCACCATTTTGCGGCTTGCTTGGCAGGCTCCGAAAAGAATTGTTTGTTTAATCGGTTCGGACCTTGATACTCCGGCCGTTTGGAGTCTGGTTTGAAATCCACGCCGATGTATTCCCCAAATTGCAATGCGAGGAAGTAGGCGGACTCCATGCTTTCAGTGGGAGTTTCATAGATCAGTTGTCCCGTGAGGCGGATGATTTCCGGATTCTCCGGCGGCACATTCTTGACCGGGATTCCAAGCTCCATTTGAACGAGTTTCAGGCGTCGCTCAGCCATGAGGCCGTGTAGCAACGAGCCTTTGAAATGCGCCACGTCCTCGGGGACATTCGGCAGATGGCGAACCAGCTTCCATGTCGTTTCAACGAAGTCGGGTTGGGGTGCCAACTTTTGGAGAGCCAGACCCGGCGAGCCACCGCGATAGTATTCGTTCATCACACGCCATAACTGGCACGTCCGCCGATAGGGCTTTGGAATCTCAGAACTGCCCCGCAGTTCGCGGTACTCGATCCAGCCAAGATCCTCAGGGAGGGACTTCGCGAATGCTCGCGCGGCGAACTCGGTCTTGTATTCGGTAGGCTGTGATCTGAAATACGCGACGCTTCGATCCGCTTCCTCCACTGTCGATGCGTCGTCCAAAATCACAGCGAAGTGCCTGGCGATTGCCACCGAATCGAGTCGCGGATGAAGCTGCCGTGGGGACAGCATTGTCGCTACGCAATAAGTCACGATTCCGGCGACCGCCAACAAACACACGAGACTTGAGTAACGTCGAACCATTTTCCGTGATGGACGCACCAACTTGGAAACGAGAAACAACCGTTCGCTCATCGCTCATCGCTCACTTCGCTTTCGTCGTGTGGCTGGTGCCGTCGAATGAAATGATGGCGGGTTTGTCGTCGATGACGGTCTCGATGTGAACCGGGCGTTGCCAGAGCTTGTGCAGGTTGCGGAGCGAGTCCTGCGCGTAGTCCTGCTTCAGTTCGATCCCCATGTATTTGTGGAGCAGGTACAGCTCGCCCCGGTTGCGGTGGTTG
>JAYVOX010000205.1:0-8232 GCA_043757695.1 Schlesneria sp. | reverse complement strand
CCCCCGCATCGTTCACCAAGCCGTGCCAACCATATCATTTTCCCGTGCTCGACCGCCGATGCGAGTCCCCACCATTCACCGTGCCGAACAGTGTTGGGCCACACCCGTTTGTTTGAAGTAGATCTCGCTCCATGTTGTTTGTTGGATACGGGGCCTGAGAGGGCTTCTCGGGGTTGGGCGGGGAGGGGTTGCGATGGCGTCGATTCGCGTGGGGTTGGCTGAAGTCGTCGGTCATTTTCGCGAGTTGGAGAATTCTCGGTCGCCGATCAATTTTAAGCATCCTCTGGTCAGCGTGGTGGTGATCGCGATCATGGCGGTGTTGGCCGATTGCCGAGTGGGCAGAGGCGAAGCAAGACTGGCTGCCGAAGGTGTTGCCGCTACCGCCGAACTATACCTTGAGCCGGACGGCGGCGAACACGTCATCGGAACGAATGACCGAAGCTCCGCCAAGAACCTTCAAACGACATTCGAGAAGATTCTGAAGCGGGCCGGTGTCGATGCGTGGCCGCGTCTGATGCAAAACCTGCAGTCTTCGCGGGAGACGGAACTGGCTCAACCGTTCCCGATTCAGACGGTCACGGCATGGCTGGGCAACACGCCCAAAGTCGCGCTGGAAAACTATCTCCAAGTCCGCGACGAAGATTTCACCAAGGCCATCGGCGAACCGAACGAGACGGCAAGTCTGTTTTGCGCTGCACCGGCGCTGCGGAACCCGTCCGCAACGCTCAGAAACGGCTCGCACCGCTCGGAACCTGAAAACAACAAACCCCTTGTTTTGCTGGGAAACCCTACAAAACAAGGGGTTTTCAAAACCCAACCTATGCCCCCACTAGGGCTCGAACCTAGAACCTAATGATTAAGAGTCATTTGCTCTACCAATTGAGCTATAGGGGCGACGAGCGGGCGGGATTCTAATGACGGACCTAGCTCGCTTCAAGCGACTGGTGAGATGTTTTGTGGTGCAGTTGGGGTGAACGATTTGGGGGAGAGCGGCTTGTGAGTGACAGAGGTTCTTGGGAGGCAAGATTCGATTCACGACGATCACGATGGGAAGTGAACTGGCCGTCGCGCCTCCCTCGCTGACGCTGCGGGTTACTGGTGAGTGAGTGCCGGTGTGGGTCGAACCGATGTCGTCGTTCACCTATACATCGTCGGTCGTTCTCTTTTCACGAGCCGATTTCGGTTGGAATGGATGGCACCGATGACTCGCACGATCACCGTTAATGCTCTTACGCAGATCGCTCCTCGCGAGGAAGACCATGAGGAATCGAGACCACTCGATTTTCGGTTGATCACGCGGCTGATGGGGTTCATGCGGCCGTATGCCCGACAACGGAACTGGTTGTTTGTCTGTGTCGTGTTGCGGGCGATTCAGCTTCCCGCGCTGACGTGGGTTTTGGCCGCCGTCATCAACGGGCCGATTCAGCAGGGCGACACGTGGGGCGTCACCGTCGGAGCCGCCGTGTTTGCCGGGCTGGCTCTGTTCACGCAGGTCACGATGCACTTTCGGCAGCGGTATGCGTTGGAGATGGGGGAGGCGGTCGTGTTCGATTTGCGGAATGCCATCTTCGCGCATCTTCAGCGGATGCCGATGAGCTATTTTCACAAGACGAAGGTCGGGCGGATCATCAGCCGGATGATCTCGGACATTGAAGACGTGCGCGTCGGAGTGCAAGAGGTCTTGTTTGTGAGCCTCGTCGCGCTCGGGCAGATGTTTGTCGCGGCGGCCTGCATGATCTGGTTCGATGCCGGGTTGTTCCTGCTCGTGCTGGGACTGGCTCCGGTCCTGTGGGGCATCAACCGCTACTTCCATCGCAAGCTGAGCATCGTGTTGCGACAGATGCGTGAATCATTCAGTCGCGTCACGGCGACATTGGCCGAGTCGGTGATTGGCATCCGCGTGACGCAAGGCTTCGTTCGACAACAGGAGAACGCGCGGCTCTTCGCGAACCTTGTGACCGATCACTCGCGGTACAACACGACCGTGATGCGAACTCACGGATTGTTTCTACCGTTGGTCGAACTGAACAATCAAATCTTCATTGCGTTGCTGCTGCTCGTGGGGGGGTGGCGAGTCCTTCAGCCAGACGCGACGACGAATCTGGGTGAGCTAGTCGGCTTCTTCTTTATGGCGAACGTCTTCTTCGCGCCGTTGACGATTCTGGGCAACCAGTACAACCAGTCGATGACGGCGATGGCAGGAGCCGAGCGACTGTTCGCGCTGCTGGATCGTGAGCCAGACTGGACCGACGCACCGGATGCAGAAGTGATCTCGCAACTTGAGGGACGGGTCGAGTTCGAGCGGGTCACGTTTGGATACGACCCCGATCGGCCGGTGCTGCACGACATCAGCTTTGTCGCGCGGCCGGGGCAAACGATCGCGTTGGTCGGCCACACGGGGAGCGGCAAGACCTCGATCATCAACTTACTCGCGAAGTTCTATCTGCCGAACAGCGGCCGCGTCCTGATCGACGGTCGCGACTTGCAACGGCTTCAGACCGAGGCCTTGCACCGCCAGTTCGGCCTCGTCCTGCAACAGAATTTTTTGTTCTTGGGAACGGTGGCCGAGAACATGCGATTCGCCAAGCCCGAGGCGACTGATGACGAGTTGCAGGAGGTTTGTCGCCAGCTCGATTGCCTCGACCTGATCGAGTCATTGCCGCAGGGATTCGACACGGAGGTCGGGGAGCGAGGCGGCCAGCTCTCACTGGGACAGCGTCAGATGGTCTGCTTCGCGCGGGCGCTGTTGGCCGATCCGAAGCTGCTCATTTTGGATGAGGCGACCAGTTCGATTGACCCCACGACGGAGCAACGATTGCAGCGTGCGTTGGCCCTGCTGCTCGCTGGCCGCACGAGTTTCGTGGTGGCTCATCGTCTGAGCACGATTCGTCATGCCGACATGGTGCTGGTTCTCGATCACGGCCACATCGTCGAACGCGGCACGCACGATGAGTTGATTCAGGCAGCCGGTCCCTATGCAGCGCTCCATGAACGCTTTGCCCGCGCCGGGTGAGGTTCGTGGGATCGTGGTCCGACGATCTCACGGACATTCGGAGCGGTGCCTGTCGCAGTCGATCATGCCGACTGTTTGACTCCATGCGATGGCCGTCCGAGTTTGTCGGCAATGAGGCTCAGCAATTCTGGAATCTGTCGGCGGAGCAGTGTGGGCTGTGCTGGCGTTGGCGAGGGAGACTCAGCATTGAGAAACTCGACACGGTGAGGACCGTCCACCAGCCGAATCAGTGTGGGCATGGAATCGGTGTCGCGTGTTTGAGTCCATTGCAGCAACTGAGCCGAGCGTTCCGGGGAATCGGCTCCGCTCCAGATCACGATGTCGGCGGAAGTGATCTCGTTGACGAGCAACTCGTCGCACGTGGTTCGATCGTCACGAAGTTGATCGACGGCTCGCGCGACATGCCCAGCCGACTCGATCGCCGAGCTGAGCAGCAGCCGAAAGAATGGAGATTCATCGACAACGATCACCTGGGGGTTTCGATTCAGAAACGGAATGGTGGACTGGTGGAGACCACTTGCCGTCAGTTGTTCACGCGAGATCGTCGGACAGGACATTCTGGACAGCGACGTTGCATACGGATCGTTCGTCAGCGGGAACAGCTCCGTGATGTTGGCTTCGTCTGTTTCCGAAGTTTCCAAGAGATCGTGCTTGTCGGCAGATTGGTCGAGTTGCTGGTCAAGGAAGTCACGGGCCACGTTCTCTCGGAGCGGTAGCCCGGAGATTTGAAACAGTTGGCCACGTAGCGACTCCGCGAGGTGATGAATGCCCGAAACGGGGGCCATGTACGGCGTCGCGTCATCGGATTGCAGCCGCCGAAGGAGCGACTCACTGGCCTGATAGATTCGTTCGCCGCAGTGCAGCACATCACGCATCGCCGCCTCGTTGGTGAACGGTTCGCAGGTACGGGACTCCACTTCACTCGGTGCAGAGACGGCAACGGTGAGGTCCGCCTCGTGCAATCTCTGGCGATGAGCCGCCTCCGCCTGCAAGCGAATCATCGCCAGACTCGGTTCGGAATTGGTGGCCTGTCCGGTGGCGTCGAGTTCCACCAAGAGATCACCGAATTCCTGAACCGCCGTCTGAAACACATCGAGCATCGAGTTGGAGGGAACCAAGCTGGATCGGCCTAATTCGGTGAAAGCCTCGGCCAGACCGCTCACGAGTCGCGCGGCAGCGGATTGGTCGCAGTGGTTCAGTCCGGCAGATAACTCCGTGAGACGCTCCCCCAGAGTTGCGGCTTGTGCCGGCTTCGAAGCCTCGTAGGCCAACTCGGACACGAGGAATCTCGCGGCCGTGAGCGACTCCCACCCACGATCGACCCACGTTGCAAGGTTGTGGCTGGACATGATGTTGGAATCCCTCATGAGCGTGAGTGTTTTCGCGGAGCGGCGGGAATTGTCTGCCCGTGAGATCAGCTTCCAGCCTGTCATTCATTCCGCCGGTCACCTGACGTTCCGACTGACGGACGACAGGCTGAAAGCCGATCCCACGTGACGTTTTTACTGACGGTTCTCCATACAGCATCGACTCGCAAGGGTCTCGGCGATCAGGTCTGATCCTTCGTGCCGTTCAACTCAGCGCCGTCTCAGTGGTTTCCTGACCCTACCGGATTACAGGTGTGCTGCTCACAGAGGAGTCTCACTTTGGTTTTTGACCCAACGGAGCTTCGTCCCTGAGCCGCCTGTTGAAATAACGTAGGGTCAGCTTCCAGTTTGCCCTTGCTTCCCATTAGAAAATGGGGCTCTCCGCCATTCGTGTTGATTCTTGTGGCACATCAGCCGCAGGGCGCTAGCCCCGGTTCAATTTCGCTTAACCGGGGCTAGCGCGCTGCGGCTAATTTCTGCGTGCCAACAGGAATGGCGGAGAGCCGAAAATGGGCCAGACAGAGGCTCATCCTCTCCCACTGAAGACGGGCGGAAGAGGGGACTGGACAAATGACCAGCCATGAACGATGGCACTCCGAGAAACCCGCTTGCGTACAGGTGAGCAAACCGACCGCTTCGGATGAATTTCTCGATCCCTTGAGCTACTCTCTCGGCTCGCCATCGTTGCCGGTTGCCTGAGCGATCTGCCCTGCCGAGATGAGCCTCTTCTTCAGGAAAGTAGCCTCCGTGTTCGACATTCCCGTGCTTCGTTTTGGTCAGGTTTATGAGTCGATGGAACAGCAGCCGGTTGTGCATTTCGACACCGGCGAAGAACTCGCGAAGCTCCATCAAGCGACGGGGGCGATGGTCAAGCTGGACCTGAAAAAGTCGCAGAAAGCACGCGAAGCACTGCGGGCCATTCCGATCGCCAAGCTGATCGAGATTTGCAAACAGGCGGCGGAGTTCTATCTGAACGACACGCTGCCGATGGGCAGCGGTTCGCTGACACCGGCCGACTTCTGTCGGATGCAGTCGGCGACGACCGGTCTCCCCGAACACATGTGCGCGACGAACATGCGCAAGAATGCCTTCGTCCTGTCGCACATGGATGAGGTGCTGGACTCGCTGACGCGCGGGTTGCCTTACGAGGTTCTCGAACGCGGCTACGGGAAAGAGTCACGTGGGGTGATGGTCTCGTATCAAGCGAATACACCGGTGTTCGGCATGGTGCTACCGAACAACTCGCCCGGCGTACACACGCTGTGGCTGCCCGCGCTGCCGATGCAAATTGGTCTGTGCATCAAGCCCGGTTCCCAAGAGTTCTGGACGCCGTACCGCATCACCGAAGCCTTCTTCAAAGCCGGGCTACCGCGCGAGGCAATCTCGATCTATCCCGGAGGTCACGATGTTGGCGGAGCGGTAATGACCGACTGCCAGCGCGCGATGATCTTCGGCGGTCAGGCCACCGTCGATCAGCACGCCGGGAACCCGAAAATCTCCGTTCACGGTCCCGGCTTCTCGAAGATCGTGTTGGGCGATGACGTGGTCGATCGCTGGGAAGACTATCTCGATTTGATGGTCGATAGCATCTTCTTGAACAGCGGCCGAAGCTGCATCAACGCGAGCGGTGTCTGGGCGAGTCGTCACACGCGCGAGATCGCCGAGGCACTGGCTCAACGTCTCGGCCCGGTGGCTCCACTTCCTCCGACCGATCCGAAGTCGCCACTCGCCGCGTTCACCACGGCGGGCACTGCTGAAGCGATGAACACTCAGATCGACGAAGGTTGTCAGGCCGACGGTGTGACCGAAGTCACCGCGAAGTATCGCGGCGGCGAACGTCTTGTGAAGCAAGCACGCTGCGACTACCTGCGACCGACGATCATCCATTGCTCCGCCCCCGATGTGCCGCTGGCGAACACCGAGTACATGTTCCCGTTCGCCTCAGTGGTCGAGTGCCCGCAGCACAAGATCATCGCCGCCATGAAGCAGACGTTGGTCTGCACCGCTTTGACGGACGATGCCAAGTTCCAGCAACAGTTGCTGGACGCCACCAGCATCGACCGGCTGAACATCGGGACGGTGAAGACGCTGCAACTCAACTGGCTGCAACCTCACGAAGGGAACATCGTGGACTTCCTGTTCCGCGCGCGCGCCTTTCAAGACAGTCCGCCACCGGCACATTGAAGCAGATCACGCTGGAGACACGGCTCGGCCACCTCCGGCTTGACCTGTTTTGTTGATTTGGCCTATAGGTCGCTCGGGATCTCGGCCGCTGCTTCGGTCGTGGCCACTTCACCGGGAATCGACGGGCCACGCCGCATGAGACTGCTCGAACGCTATGTCCTGACCGAGCTGCTGCGGGTCTTCGGCATCCTCGTCACGATTTCCACGTCGTTGTTGGTCTGCGTCGGTGCGTTTGGGCAGGCCAAAGAATTTGGACTCGGCCACTGGCAGATTCTGCAAATCCTGCCGTTCATCGTGCCCAGCCTGTTGCCGTACACGATCCCCGCCACGCTGCTGTTGTCGGTCTGCGTGGTCTATGGCCGGATGTCGGGCGACAACGAGATCGTCGCGGCCAAAGCGGCGGGCATCAACGTGCTGAACCTCATGTGGCCGTCGTTCTTTCTGGCGAGTCTGCTCAGTGTCGCGGTGTTGTTGCTCAGCGATCAGGTCATTCCGTGGGCGTACAAGAACATCGAACAGATCGCCACACTGGCGATGGAAGACATTTTCATTGATCGCTTGAAGACTCAAAGCACGATCAGTGTGCGCGAGCGTGACCGCCGGATCACGATCACCGTAACGGGTGTGCGCGACCGAATGCTGATTCAGCCCGTGTTTCGGTACGCACCGAATGGTCGCGATGCTTATACGGTCACCGCGCGCGAAGCGAAGATTAGCTTCGATCTGCCGCGGCAACAGGTCTGGCTTGAACTGCACGGTGCCGAGTCGAGTCTCCCTGGCAATCAGAACTCGGCTTACATCAACTTCGATCGGATCGCGTTTCCCTTGCGCGAGCAGAATCAAAAGCTCAAGGGCCGAGACCTGAGCATCGAAGGTATTCAGCGCGAACTTCCCAATCTCGCCGCCGATTGCCAACGGTTGCAACGATTGCAGGAGATCGAGGCGGCATTGGCCCTCGCCACCGGAAACTTTGACCGATTTGGTGAGCCTTCTTTTCAGGCGTATCAAACGGAAGGCCGTGCCTCAGCGAGTACCATTTGGCGATTGAGGGCGGAGCATCATTCGCGGTTTTCGATGGCGATCAGTTGCCTGTTCTTCGTGTTGCTAGGCAGCCCGTTCTCAATCCTGATGGCTCGCAACCAGTTCTTGACGTGCTTTCTGTTCTGCTTCATCCCGATTCTGCTCGTCTACTATCCGATCTCGATCATGTCGCTGAACTTGGCGAAGACGGGAACTGTGGACCCCGCTTGGGCGGCCTGGGTCGCCAACGGGCTGATCGGCGTCGTCGCGGCTTATGTCATGCGACGGGTATTGCAGCATTGAGGCGTTTGAAACCTCTTGCCACGACCCGATTGCATGTGTGTGGATGCCGCCTGGATTTGACCCAACGGGGCACCCCCGTTTAGGGGCGGCGCATCACTAAGGCGAGCGGCATGAGTTCTCTTCCCCAAACTAACCCGAAGCGTGAGCGAGGGAGCCGCTCATGGACTCCCTCGCTCACGCTTCGGGTTGGTAGGTGTGACCGGCATTCCGGCGTGAGATCAGGCGGCGATGTGGGGGTAGAGGCGATTGGTTTCTTGGGTGATTCGGAAGGTTTGGTAGGACTCCCAGTCGCCGTTGGTGTGGATCGTGCGCAGGTCGAGCATGGCTTGGGCACCGGGGATTTTC
>JAYVOX010000204.1:0-8232 GCA_043757695.1 Schlesneria sp. | reverse complement strand
GTTGTCGGCGACCACATCTGGAACAAGTACAAGCGCTGGCCGGTCTACTCGAAATTCTTCGACAACATGGGGCCGATCCCGCACCACATGCACCAGAGCGCGGCTCAGGCCAAGCTGGTCGGACAGGAAGGGAAGCCCGAGAGCTACTACTTCCCTCCGCAACTCAACCCGACCGGCAACAATTTTCCCTACACCTTCATGGGGCTGGAGCCGGGAACAACGAAGCAACAGGTGGTGGAATGCCTCAACCGCTGGAACGATGGCGACAACGGGATCCTCGATCTGTCTAAGGCTTACCGCTTGAAGCCGGGAACGGGCTGGCTGATCCCGCCGTGCATCCTGCATGCGCCGGGCAGCCTGCTCACGTATGAGCCTCAGTGGGGCAGCGATGTCTTCGGCATGTATCAGTCGATGGTCGAAGGCCGAGCCGTGCCGCGATCGTTGCTGACGAAGGACTTCCCCAAGGAGAAGCACGACGACAATCAGTACCTCGTCGATGCTTTGGACTGGGAAAAGAACGTCGATCCGAACTTCAAGGACAACAACTACCTCGAACCGATCCCCGTCGCGGCCACCGAGAAGGAAGGCTATGTCGATCGCTGGATCGTCTACGGCAAGGTCGATGGCGAACAGCTCTTCACCGCGAAGGAACTCACCGTCAATCCGGGAACCAAGGTGACGATCAAAGACGGCGGAGCCTTTAGTTGGATCACGGTTCAGGGTGAAGGCAAGATCAACGGGATGAGGCTCCAGACGCCGTCCATGATCCGCTTTGGACAGATGACCGACGACGAAGTCTTCGTCACCGCCAAGGCCGCCGCCGAGGGAGTGGTCATCGAGAACACCGGTTCCGATCCACTGGTCTCGCTCCGCTACTTCGGTCCGAACGCTCAACCCGGTGCGCCGAATATCGGCGATCACAAGCAGAAGTAAGTTCGGCAAGCATCGAGCTCCATCGAGGAGGCTGTCGTGTCCATCGCAACCACCACTCCCGTGACACTGGAAGAGTTTCTGAAGCTTGAGGCAGAAGCTCCGGAAGGTGTGTCTTTGGAGTTGATCGACGGCGAGATCGTGGAGAGGCCGATGAGTACGCGAAGCCCGAAACATTCGAGGACATTGGCACTGGTGAGTACTCGGTTGTTGACGTGGCTCGAATCCCAATCGGCAGTGGTCGGCAGCGTTGATACTGGTGACGTGCGCTGTCGAATCCAACGTGATCCAGACCGTGTTGTCGGGATTGACATTGGAGTTTGGCTCGGTGAAGAGTTCGTTGAACCGCCGACCAATCCGCCGCTTTACGACGTTCCTCCCGCCGTCGCCATTGAGATCCTGTCCCAATCCGACACCTATGAAGACGTGTCCGGCAAGCTCTGGCTTTATCTTTCTGCCGGAGTGCCCCAAGTTTGGATCGTCGATCCAAACTTTGAAACAGTCACGGTTCACCGGCCCAACGCCGATCCTCAATTCTTTTCGTCGCGACAGACGCTGATCGCCGAGCCGGAGTTGCCGGGGTTCAGTGTTCCTGTCGCTCAACTCTTTCATGCCCGTTCTTCTTCCACCGCCTCACGCTAGCAGGACACATTGATGAGCAACACGTTTCCCAAACTTCACAACGCCATGTGGCCGGGTCTGGTTGGCAAAGGCTCGCCAGGGGCCGAGCCGTCTATTTCGCTCGACCGGATGCTGGAGTTGACGACTCAGGCTGAGGTGAACGGTCAGAAGTTTAATGGCGTCGATCTGTTCCTGTTTGATCCGCACATCAACATCGACCTGAGCGATGACGACGTAAAACGGATCGCCGACAAGATCGCCTCGAAGGGGCTGGCGATTGGTACTGTGGTCGCTCCCGTCTGGCCGGGAACGGTCGGCGACAGCGCGATGGGGGGGCCGGAGCAGCGCGCCAAGTTCGTGCTGGCGGTGAAGAAGGCTTGCCGGATTGCAGGCATCTTCAACAAGCATGGCGTTCGTCGCTACGGCGTCATTCGCATTGATGCCGCTGTCGGGCCGAGCCACTGGCTGGAGAACCCCGTGGCTGGAACAAAGACGATCGCTTCGACATTCCGCGAGGCGGGGATCGTTGCGGCGGCTCATGGAGAGCGACTCGCGGCGGAGGGAGAAATCTGCTGGGCCGGCATGCACTCGTGGAAGAACATGGTCGATCTGCTCGAACAGACCGACATGCCGGGAACGGTCGGCTTCCAGGCGGATCAGGCTCACACCTATCTGTACCTCATGGGCTACAACGCTCCCGAACATGCCCTGCTGAAGGAGGGCTATTCGCAGGCGGAGTTCGACGCGGCCTACACGAAGATGACGGATGCATTGCGTCCGTGGACGATCGACTTCCATGTCGCTCAGAACGATGGAACCGTGCATGGTTCCGGATCGCACGACAAGACCGGGCGACACTGCCTCGCCGACGACCCGAAAGGCAAACTCGACATCACCGCGACGGCAGGCTACTGGCTGAAGGGAGCCGCCGATCGGGGCATCCGCCACATTTGCTGGGACGGCTGCATGTTCGCGAACGCCACGCTGGAGAACCCCAAGACGTGGAACACGATTCTCGGCGCGATGATCAAGGTCCGCGACGCTCACGGCTGGGAAGGCTGATCGGCAACGAACGGTCTCGCAGACGAGAGCCTCAACCGAAGTGAAGCGACCGAATGGAAGAGAGGGTGACATCATGCCAAGTCCGTTTCCGGGCATGGACCCGTATCTCGAAGACGCAGCGATTTGGCCGGGCCTCCATTCGCGATTGATCAACGGCTATTCCGAGCTTTTGCAAAAGCCGTTGCTCGAACGAGGCTACTACGCAGAGATTGGCGAGCGAATCTGGTTGATGGAGCCGGGCAGGAACATTTATCCCGATGTCAACGTGGTTCGCTTTCGTGATCAACCCTCAAATGCTGCGGTCGTATGCTTGGCCGACGAACCAATTCGCGTGCGGCGGGATTTGATCCAAGTCACAGAGCCCTATTTGGAGATTTTCGATTCAAAGCAACGTCGGCTGATCTCGGGAATTGAATTGATCAGTCCGACCAACAAGACCACTTCCGATGGGCGAAAACTGTATTTGCGGAAGCAACGCGATCTCCGACGCGGTGGCGTCAACTTGGTCGAGATCGACTTGACGCGATTCGGTCGGCGAGTGTGTGACATCCCGCGCGGGACACTTGAAGGTACTGCCGCTTGCGATTATCTCGTCAACGTTGTTCGTAGTCGCGCGATCGACTACGAGTTTTATCCGATTGGAATTCGCAGCCGACTGCCCAGGGTTCGAGTTCCGCTGAAGCATGGTGAACCCGATTTGCCGCTGGATTTGCAGGAAGCGTTGGATCGGGCCTACGACACCGGCCCCTATTCGGTTCGTGTCGATTATTCGTCAGTGTGTGAACCGCCTCTCGGTGAGAGTGATGCCGCGTGGGCGAATGAACTTCTCAAAACCAAAGGACTTCGTGGATGAGCAAACCTCTGAACATCGGCATGGTCGGCTACGGCTTCATGGGGCGGACGCACTCGAATGCGTACAACCGCGTGACGAACTTTTTCGACACGGAATACAAACCCGTATTGAAGGCGGTCTGTGCGCGAGACGCCGAGAAGGTGAAGAGCTTTGCTGATCGCTGGGGCTACGAATCGATCGAGACCGACTGGCGAAAGCTCGTCGAGCGGGAGGACATCGATGCCATCGACATCTGCACGCCGAACAACCTGCACCACGACATCGCCATCGCCGCAGCCGCCAATGGCAAGATGATCCTCTGCGAGAAGCCGCTCTCGATGAACACGGCTGAGGGCGAGGCGATGTGTCAGGCGGTCGAGAGCGCCAGGGTGTTGAACACGGTCTGGTACAACTACCGTCGAGTTCCCGCAGTCACATTTGCGAAGCAGCTTGTTGACTCGGGCAAGCTCGGACGCATCTTCCATTACCGCGCGAACTTCCTCCAAGACTGGACGATCTCTGCCGATCTGCCTCAAGGTGGCACCGCCCTCTGGCGACTGGATGCTGCGGCCGCCGGAAGCGGCGTGACGGGCGACCTGCTCGCTCACTGCATCGACACCGCCATCTGGCTGAACGGCAGCGTGCAGAATGTCACGGCGATGACGGAGACGTTCATCAAGGAACGCAAGCACACGCTCACCGGCAAGGTCGAGAAGGTCGGTATCGACGATGCGTGCGCGTTCCTGTGCCGGTTCGGCAACGGTTCGCTCGGACTGTTCGAGTCCACCCGATACGCTCGCGGCCATAAGGCGCTCTACACGTTCGAGATCAACGGCGAACACGCTTCGATCAAGTGGGATCTCCACGACCTGCACCGCCTCCAATGGTTCGACCACAAGGACGAAGGCAACCTGCGCGGCTGGCGTTCGATCCACGTCACCGACAGCGATCACCCTTACATGGACAAGTGGTGGGTGCCGGGCTTACAGATTGGTTACGAACACAGTTTCGTCCACCATGTGGCCGACTTCCTCGAAGGCGTCGCCAAGGGTGAGTCCGTCAGCCCGACCTTCCGGCAGGCTCTGGAAACACAGAAGATTTGTGATGCAGTTCTGAGCAGTGCGAAGTCCGGCAGTTGGACCGATGTCGGATAGCGTTTGCCCCATCGGCCGCTATAATCCGCCGAACGATTGAAGAACACGGGCGACCAAGCGAGTCGCCCGTGTTTCATTTTTTCTACTCGAACTCACCCGCCTCACGGCCAACATGTCATGTGTCCGTAGTGGAGTCATAGGAGTCCAACATGGACCGACAGCCGATATCTCGCGAAGGTTATGAAAAGCTGAGGGAAGAGGTTCGCCATTTAGAAGATGTCGAGATGCCGAAGATCACGCAGGCGATTGCCGATGCGCGTTCTGAAGGAGATCTGAAAGAGAACGCCGAGTATCACGCGCAACGCGAAGCGCAGGGCATGACTCAAGCCAAGATCAACCAACTTAAGAGCAAGCTGAACGATTGTTACATCGTGGACCGGTCGAGCCTCCCCAAAGGGGTTGTCACGTTTGGATCGCGTGTCATGGTGAAGGATCTCAGCGATGGAACGACCGAGCCCTACGAATTCGTTGGCCCTGGCGAAGAGGACTATTCCGGAGACGTGATGAAGATTCTCACAACCAGTCCATTGGCAACGGCCATGATGAACAAGAAGGTTGGGGACACCGTCGAAGTTGCCGTTCCACGAGGGACGTTGCGTTACGAAGTCGTCTCGATTGACGAAGGTTCCTGAAACGCATTGCGGTTGATGGTGGCTTGCCGTTTCCGTGAGTGGAATGCCTTCCAGTCATTTGAGAGTTGTACAGGGTACTTTCTCGGGGGGATCCCTGGTTCCTCTCCCCATCAAGTCGGAGTGGATGGTCAGCGCCGAGTTCAGAGTGGGCTCGTCTGCCGGAGATCATTGAACTCCACAACCTAGCCCCACTGATTGAGTCAGCGAAAAGGTCAACCGATGTCGTGGGCCGCGTATGCCAGCCAGCTTGCAGAACAGGCGAAACGTGCTTCACGGCAGTTGGCGATGGTGACTGGTGCGCAGAAAAATCGCTGGTTGTTGCGTATCGCCGACCTATTGGCTGAGCACGAGACGATGCTGCTTGCCGAGAACGCTCGCGACCTTGCGAAGGCTCCGGAATACGGACTGACCGATGCGGTCGTTGATCGTTTGCGATTGACTCCGTCGCGTTTGTCTGGCGTCGCTGCTTCACTTCGCGATGTTGCGTTGTTACCCGATCCCATTGGAGAAGCGCTCGACGCGTCCGTGCGTCCGAATGGTTTGCGAGTCAGCCGAATACGAGTCCCATTGGGAGTCGTGTTCTTCATTTTTGAATCTCGCCCCAACGTGACTGTCGATGCTGCGTCGCTCTGTGTGAAAAGCGGAAATGCGGTGATCTTGCGTGGCGGCAAAGAAGCCCTACACAGTAATCTTGCTCTGAATCGCATCATTCAGAAAGCACTGCTTGAGTGCGGCCTACCCGAACATTCCGTCCAATTAGTGCAGTCGGCCGAACGTGACATTGTGGGCGAATTGCTCAAACTCAACGGTCAAATCGATGTGACGATCCCGCGCGGTGGCAAATCGCTGATTGAACGCGTGATAGCGGAAGCGACAATGCCCGTGATCAAGCACTATGACGGCATCTGCCACGTCTACGTCGATCGTTCGGCTGACATCGAGATGGCAGTGAAAATTCTGCGGAACAGCAAATGCCAGCGGCCGGGGGTTTGCAATGCCGCTGAGTCGGTGCTGATTCACCAAGAGATCGCGGCAAAGTTTCTGCCTCTGATGGGGCAGATGCTCGCAGCGGAGCAAGTCGAACTGCGTGGTTGCGAACAGACCCGACATTTCATCCCCACCGCGAGCATTGCCTGCGAGCAGGATTACAGCACGGAGTACCTTGACCTCATTTTGTCGGCGAAGGTCGTTGAGGGAATTGAAGAGGCGATCGACCACATCGAGCGTTACGGCTCTCATCACACCGAGACCATCGTGACGAGTGACTATGCCGCAGCCAATCGGTTTACGGCGGCGGTCGATTCGGCCGCAGTCCTGGTCAATGCCAGTACTCGCTTTAACGATGGCGGAGAGTTGGGACTCGGGGCCGAGATCGGAATCAGTACGGACAAGTTTCACGCTCGCGGTCCGTGTGGACTGCGCGAACTGACCTCTTACAAATGGGTGGCATTGGGCTCGGGACAGATTCGTGAATGACGCCTGCTCATCCAGGGCTTGCTCGGTGAGTTGAGAGTTTCGGCCAGTATGTTTGACCCACTGGATCACGAGCGACTCTGTCCCCGTTCGCGCAGACCGTCTCATCAGTGGTCGAGTGATGTCTAACGGCCGGTTCACCGACCGAAGTGATGAGAATCTGAGATTATCGTGAAGCGATGAATGAGGTTAAAAATGGGCGAATCCCTCAGTCATTCCGAATGCGACATGCTGCTGCCAGCCGTGGAACCAAGGTCGATTGGCGTGCCGGAGTGTCGCGATCCGATTTCGATGTCCGAAACTGACGTGGACTGGAAGCCGCACGATTTTCGCAAACTGATACCGCTTCCCGCTGAAGCGATGGCGTTTCTCAGAACGCTTCAGGAAGGTCTCTGCCAGCGGTTGGAGAGCCGGTTTCATTCGCTGCTAGGAAAAACAGTTTGCTTTCGCCCCGTGGGGCTGGAAACCGTTCGGTTTGAGGAGTGCAACACGCAGGAGTTGTCTCTCACTTGCCAGTTTACTCGTTCATCAAGTTCATCGCCGTGGGGGATTTCATGGGAGCAGGATTTGGTGGTGTCGCTCATTGACTCCTTGCTGGGTGGCGAGAGCGACACAGCATTCCGGTCTATCGACGAGCCTCCGTCGGAAATCGAAAGACTTCTTTTGGGCAGGCTTAGCAGGACGTTTCTGAGTACGTTCGACAAAACAGGGTCTTTCACCAGCCTTGGTCAGCCCCATCCGACGGCTTGGGATTTCGATCCCAATGCTGTTTCTCTTGAGCTTGCGGGAGCTACGTACATTCACGCGAGTTTTGAGATGACTTGCAATTCACGTCGCGGGCTTGTTCATTGCTGGTTGCCTTCGACATGTGTTTCGGAGTTTGATTCCGCAACCTCAGCGTCATGGGCAAGGAATTCGTCGGTGGGATCGCGAGCAACTGAAGAGGGTCACACGGACGATCTGGCTCGATCAACCAAGATTGAGATCGCGGCGGACCTTGCTCACCTCAAACTTCGGGCTGCGGAAGTTTCAGGATTATCAGTCGGTGATGTGCTGATGACGGATGTGGCTCAATTCGATGACGCCATGCTCAGACTTGGTCGGCGGCGGTTCTCTCGCGGCGCGGTTGGGACACTGGATGGAAAAAAAGCAATTCGTCTTTCAATATCTGTTGATTCGATTGCCGATTGAGTTCAGACGCAGCCTAGCATTTCGATTTTGATGACGCCACCACCCAATGGTCTCCTCGCGTGCAGCTTGGATTGCTCGTTTTCCCTCCCCTGCGATGTGTCCGCGGTTGTCGTCTCCGTAGTGGTTTCGCCAACTCCTTGACGGAACGCGAGTTCCGGGCTAATACTATCCGCCACATTCCGTTTAGAACTTGCGCCGCCGGTGGGTATTTTCGAGTGCGAACTCGGCCAGGGCAGGCTTAGTAGGTCTTGTTTTCGGGGAGTTGCCAGCAATCGAAACCACGCATCGAATCAATGAGCAAATCAGACTTTCGCCGATCCGCGTCGTCGATCACGAG
>JAYVOX010000203.1:0-2252 GCA_043757695.1 Schlesneria sp. | reverse complement strand
CCGTCTGCCCGGTGAGAGTCCGTCCTCCGGCAAAGATCGTCCCCGAGATCATGACCGGCAACCGCACGCCCATCTCGGCGAAGACGTTTTCGATGGCGTACAGGCACGACTTCATGTTGAGCGTGTCGAACGAGGTCTCGGGCAACAGCAGGTCCGCGCCCCCTTCGATCAGCCCGCGAATCTGCTCGGAATATGACTCGACCATCTTGTCGAACGTCACCGGGCGATAGCCCGGCTTGTCGGCGTTGAACGACAGCATGACTTTCGTCGGGCCGATGCTTCCGGCGACGAAACGCGGCTTGTTCGGGTTGGCTCTCTCGAACTCATCGCACACGCCGCGCGCGAGCCTGGCCGCCGCGACGTTGATCTCGCGCGTGAACTCCGCCAGCCCGAACTCTTCCATCGACACGATGTTCGCGTTGAACGAATCGGTCTCGATGATGTCGGCCCCGGCGGCGAGATACTGCCGATGAATGTCGGCAATCATCTGTGGCTGCGTCAGCACCAACACATCGCCCGCGTTCTTGAGGTCGATGTGATGCGACGCAAACCGCTCGCCGCGATAGGTCTCCTCAGTCGGCTCATACCGCTGAATCATCGTCCCCATCGCGCCGTCAAGGACGAGGATCCGTTCGGAGAGGAGCTGGTCGAAGTAACCGGCAGGGCGAGTGGGCATGAGGCTCAACAATCCAAAGTCGGTAAGTGTTCATGTCGGGGCGTGCCAGAAGCGGCATCAGCCCTGCTTCGGGACTTGCAAGGCAAGTTCATCCCACGTTCTGGCATCACCCAGACGCGACATGTGTTTTTTGTTTTCGGTCACGATGATCGCGTCCACGGATTCGGCTTGAGCCGCAAGAATCACATCGCCATCGAGTTCCGAATCCGCAGCGGTGGGAACACCACGCGATCGCAACTCGGACCACAATTCCGCCGCACGGCGCATCGTGGGTGTGACGAGTGGGAGGTAGAAGAACGTCGAAGCCAACTCATCGAGGATTCGGATGCTACGCGAAGTCGATTGTCCTCTGGAAATCAGGTGGAGCAGCTTCCGACGCAATTCATAGTCACACACTTCAGGAACGAAGATTTCCGTTTCGGCGAGTTCGCCTTTCAGGAGTGAGTTGAGCCAGGTGATGAAGGGCTTGTTCTTCAATTGGGTGGGGTGGCAAAGCCGTCCCAAGAGGCTCGTATCAAGGATGAATTTCATCCAACTCTCCAAATCGAATGGGGTCGCTCTTCAACGCTTCCTCAACCAGTGGCCAGTATTTCTCGTCGCTTTCGTCAACCGGCTCTTCCAGCCATCGCTGCAACAGGGCCGCCGCGCGCCGATTCCGCTCTCGCCGCAGTTCAAGCTCGGAGGTATTTGAATTCTCAGTCGGTTGCGGAGCGAGTGCTTCGATCATGGTCTGGCCTCTCTTCCTTTCATCATCCATGTGCCGAATACAAAAACGGTCCTTGAGTATAGCTTGCGTTCGTTAGACCGTCGGTTGGGGACGTTCACCAACTCCTCTGTTTTTAAAACCTCGTCATCAAGTCGAGCCATTCAATCCGAGTCCAAGCGCTTCCAGAATTCGCTGGCAGGCATGACTCTTGTTCAGACAGTACAAGTGGATGCCGGGGACACCCTGATCGATCAGTTCCCGGCATTGAGCGATCGCGAATTCGACGCCGATCTCGTATTGAGCGGTCTTGTCGTCTTTGACCGCTTCGAGGCGTGAGGCCAGCGATGCGGGGATGACGGCACCGCACATCGCCGTGATGCGTTGGATGCGAGCGAACTCGGTGATCGGCATGATGCCGGGGACGACCGGGACGCTGAGTTGCTCGCGGCTCAAGCGGTCTCGGAAGCGGAAGAAGCTCGCGTTGTCGAAGAACAGTTGGGTGAAGACGGCGTCGGCACCGGTCTTGATCTTGCGGACGAGGTTCTGGAAATCGACATCGAAGCTCGGCGCTTCGGGATGTTTTTCGGGATAGCCCGCCACGCCGATCCCCATCTCGGGGAATCGTTCGCGGATGAGGGCCACCAGCTCGTTGGCGTGCTTCAATCCTCCTTCGACTGCTTTGAATTCGGCCTGTCCGGCGGGAGCGTCTCCTCGCAGGGCCATGATGTTGCGGATGCCGGCCGACCACGCGAACTGCAACCAATTGACGAGTTCTTCGCGCGTGCTGCCAACGCAGGTGAAGTGAGCGGTCGCGGGGAGTCCGCAGCCGTTTTGAATCTCCTGACACCACTCGACCGTTCGTTTGCTGGT
>JAYVOX010000202.1:0-2256 GCA_043757695.1 Schlesneria sp. | reverse complement strand
AGCCATCCGTCTCGATCGAAGTCGATGAAGCAGGCACTGGAACCCCAGTGCAGATTCTCGATCCCCGCCGCCGCTGTCACGTCGCTGAAACGACCATCGCCCCGATTGAGAAACAATTGATCGGGGCCATAGCTCGTGAAGTACACATCCGGCCAACCGTCGTTGTTGGCATCTCCCACAGCGACTCCCATCCCGAGGCCGCTTGAGACCAAACCCGCTCGATCCGAAACATCGACGAATCGCCCTGACTCTGTCTGTTCGTAGAGCCGATGCCTGACTTGCCGCATCACGGCTCCGTCGGTGTAGCCACTCCCAAGATTGACGAGCAGAACATCCAGGTCTCCGTCGCGATCAAAGTCGAACAGCGCACAACCAGACCCCATAATCTCCGGCAGAAAATAGGAGCCTGGTGGATCCGTCTCATGCTGAAAGTCGATCCCCACTTCGGCCGCCCGATCCACAAAGAATGCCTCCCCTGCGATCTGCGAAGCTCTCGCTTTCAAGTCACTCGGCGGCTTCGATGTCGTCGGCCCACACGCAGCGATCAGACAGACCGCAACGATGATTCCAATCCAACGGCCAGCGTGAGTCTCTGATGCACGACTTGCCACTTCGCAGATCACTACATCCGCCGCAGTCCGTTCGGTTCTCCCAATGATCCGCCCGACAAAGCCACACCACCGCGAACCAATCCCCGTCAATATCTTGGCCTCCGTCGAAGGCAAGTGCATGAACGCACGCTCACAACCCACAACCGCGAACTCAGGCTTCAGGTTGATCTGTGGCGTCAGCAACTTGGTGGTCCCCATCTGCAAAATTTCTAAACAGGGCATGGCGATCCTCTTCGATTTTGATTTCACCACCCCGCCGAGTCACTGCCTGACCATCTTTGGGCGAGCAGTGGGAAGAGGACGGAGGCACCCCATTGACGGTGCTGCTACTTCACAGACTCCGACGCCGTGACACACCGGTCGTTCTTCATCGCTTAGGACCGGTGTAGGAATTACTGGCAGTGTTATGGCGACAGATCGCGATCGTTTCATTGGGACTGGGCGTCAGAGGTCCAACACTTAAATCTCCATCCGCGATGGCCTTCATCCGTGGTCCGGCTTTGCATCCGTGCGGTCTCTGCGCTTGGAAAAGAGAGAATCGCACGGATGGCAAAGCCGGGGCACGGATGAAGTACGAAGAGCCGTTCAGGATCGGAAGCTCAACCACGGTCGTCAATGAGCGAACCGGGAGATTCAGATCGATCAACGCCAGTTGTTGATGCGCCGGTCCTTAGGCGAACGGCAAGTCTTGGCTTACCCGATGTAGGACGGATTACAGTTGCCGCTCGCCAAGTGAAGACTCTCAAGTGGGACCGCTCGTTGTCGGCGTTCTGACAGTTGCACGCACTTGAGCAACTCGGCGTTCCTTTCATGAAGACTCGTTGAGCAGGGGTGCCGTCGTTCAATGGTGGTCCGTTTCCAGTTCGTCGCGCAGGTATTGAAAATGGAGTCGGGCCGCTGTCGAGGCCAACGTTTCTCGACTATGGTGCGTCGCAACAAGCACTCAATGGTGCGTTGCAAGCATCGCTCAGTTCGTGAGTCGTTGTGGCTGGACGCGAACTGATCTCAACGACTTTCTGACCTCTACGTCACTCTTCTGTGAGAACTCACCATGAAACTTCGGCTTCTCTGTCTGGGAATGCTGGCTTGTGCGGCGGTCTGCGAGACGAGACTCATCGCGGCGGAACCGGCACGCATGAACGTGTTGCACATCGTGTCGGACGATCTCACGGCGCGGCTCGGTTGCTACGGCGACAAGCAAGTGAAGTCGCCGAACATCGACAAGCTGGCCGCGCGCGGAGTGAAGTTTGATCGAGCGTACTGCCAGTTCCCGTTGTGCAATCCGTCGCGAGCTTCATTCATGACCGGGCTGCGTCCCGACACCACGAAGGTCCATGAGAACGCGACCTACTTTCGCAGCGTGCTGCCCGAAGCGGTGAGCATCCCGCAATCGTTTCGCAAGGCGGGCTACTTCGCGGCGCGCGTCGGCAAGCTCTATCACTACGGCGTGCCGACTCAGATCGGAACTGATGGGCTGGACGATCCGCCGTCATGGCAGCAGGTCGTCAACCCGAAAGGGCACGATAAGGACGTGGAAGATCGCATCTTCACACTGAAGAGGAACGCGCAGGGTGTCCCCCAGTTTGGCGGAACGCTCAGTTGGCTGGCCGATGAAGGGGAAGACACGGCTCAGACGGATGGGATC
>JAYVOX010000201.1:0-2258 GCA_043757695.1 Schlesneria sp. | reverse complement strand
GGCTCTCCGCCATTCCTGTTGGCCCGCAGAAATTAGCCGCAGGGCGCTAGCCCCGGTTAAGCGAAATAGAACCGGGGCTAGCGCCCTGCGGCTGATGTGCCACAAGAATCAACACGAATGGCGGAGAGCCGAACTTTCTTAGGACAGTCGCATCAATCAGTGGCTGAGATAGCCGAACTCGTAAGAGTTCGGACTGAAGTCTTACGACTTCAGCTACTCCAGTTATTGATGCGTAGATCCTAAAGGGGAACGTGACGCGACCGGCGATTTCTGAATCGGCTTTGACCATAACGTGGGATCAGCGATGTGCTGGGCCACCAGAATTCGTTGGCTCTAACGCTCTCGCGTTTGGCTGGTCCAACCCAAGCTTGATGAGACAAGGGCCATGCGCATGACTCAGCGACAATCCAAACTCGTTTTCTTGGGCTTACTCCTGCGAAGTCTGCTCGCGGCGATGCGAGTTTCGGCGGCCGAACCGACTGACGGAGCGGTGCCGCCCGCGTGGATCAAGCCGGTGTTCGACCGAGGGCTGACGAAGATTGAGTTCTACGACCCCTCCAAACAACCGCAGAAGTTTCCGGGCTGGACAACTTACAACTTCGATCTCGACCATCGCTTTACTTACGAATACGACTTTCGCGAGACGACCAAGAACTCGAAAAAGAAGTGTCTCGTCACGATCACGCCGCAGTTCACGAAGGTGGAGTTTGCGGTGCGGCATCGGATTCAGTTGCCGCTGCGGCTCAACACGCCGCGCGTGTGGGATGTTCCGCTGGCCAAGCATGAACTCGAACACGTCGCCATCTCGGGACATCGCCGTGTCGTGCTGCTGGCCGAGCATCTTGTGCAGAAGATTCGGAAGATCGAGCGGACCTTCGACAACCCGAGCCAGATCACCGACGACCTGTTGCAAGCGGCCATTAACGACACGATCGCGCCCCGGCGCGAAGCTCTCGACGCGCTGCTGACGGCGAACAACCGGCACCTCGACAAGCTCACCGGCCACGGTGCAAAAGCCTTGGTTGATCGCGAGGCCTACTTCGCACAGATGTACCTCAAGGAGAATCTGGACGAGATGAAGTTTCCGTTCCTCGCGGAGGTCCTCGATCTCTTGGACCAACCGCGCTATCAAGCCGCCCGTTGGGAGTCCTCGCCGTCGAAGCCCGAGTGAGTCACTGGTCGAGACTCACTCGGGTCTCCTCGCGCAGGTCAGCGTTTGTTCGGGCGCGGGCCATCGACCGTCATCAGCGTGCGAGTCTTGGGACAGAGCCGCGCGGAAGGGCTTTGCTGCAAGACATCGAGTGGCGGTGAGGCTCTCCAGACGCGGCACTGCTCGCAGTACAAGCCGGGCATCAGCGTGAGGCGTCCCGTCGTCGGATGCTTTTCCGGTGAGGCTTTGGCTCGCAACACAAACGTCTCGCCGGAGTCGCGGCAGACGTAGACGATCTCTTGCAGCTCTTCGTCGCGTACCGGTGAAGTCCGGTCTCCCGCGAAGGCGGGGTACAACATGCGGCCCGCCAGAAGCAGGCCGGCCAGTGAAATCCAAATGCGATAGTCGCGCATGATTGAGATATTCCGTGTGAGGTGAGTAATCGTTCTGGTAATCGCTCTGGTTCCCAAGCTCCAGCTTGGGAACCCGCTGGCACGAAGCTCCAGCTTCGAGTCCCCTCGGCCACTCGCGAAGCAGGTGCTTCGAGGGCGTGCGTTCCCAAGCAGGAGCTTGGGAACGAGAGCAGGATGGGCGTCACTGGCGGTCGTAGACTTCGTCCTGCTTGGCGGGATCACCGAGGTTCCCGTCGCTGACATAGCCGAGTCGCTTTTCTTCGATCCGTCCCGCTTGTGACGCACTCATAAAGTTCACGCCGGGGATGGCGATCTTGAAGTGCCTCGGACGCGACTCAACGTGCCCGTCCATGAACGCCACGTTCGCGGTTTCCGTATGACGGAAGTGCGTCGTCGGATAGTTCTGGCTCGGCGGCTCGATCAACCAAGTCTCTTGGAACTTGAGCGCAAAGTCGGCTTGAGCACTGTCGGCAAAGACGACCGTGTTCGTCATCTGCGTCACGTCGGCCATCCGTTGGAAGTCGGCCTTCGAGGTGACGCTGGGCCACGACGAGTAATCGTACTTGATGCCATACCCGAGATAGCGGCCATTGAACCCATAGCCACTCGCCATCTTGCCGAAGCGCACCGTATCGACCTGCGCCTCACCGAAGTCCGGGCATTGGAAGGCGGCGCGATTGGTCTCCATGTACGGC
>JAYVOX010000200.1:0-2259 GCA_043757695.1 Schlesneria sp. | reverse complement strand
AGCCGTGTGCCGTGAGGCCACGGGTTTCTGGCGGTGTCGAAGCACCCGCAGCCTCACGGCATGCGGCTCACCAAATGTCGCAATGTCCACCGTGCGAGAGATAATCACGCGGCGCGGGTGAGACTCAGTTCCGCGTGAACGCCTTCGATCTGAGGGGTGTCGATCGCGGTCAGCTCTTCGGCGTAACCGACCAGCAGCGCGAAGTCGCAGAGGCGATTGATCCGACGCGGTAGGCCATTCGACAACTCGTGGATGGTGCGTAGCGCGGCCTCACTGAAGATCGGTTGAGTCGCACCGACCGCTTGCAACCGGTGCCGGACGTAACTGGCCGTTTCCGTGGGCGAGAAGGCTTGCAGCACGCAGGGCATGGCGATGCGATCGTCCAATTGCGGCAGTCGTTTGACCACACCCACCAGTTCCGGCTGACCGGCGAGGATCAGCGTGAAGTCGGTCCCGTCGCACTGCTGGAAGTTCAGCAAGAGTTGGAGGGATTGGAGGACGTTACGGTCGGCAATCGCATGCGCATCGTCGATGACAATGATGGGAGACCGTCCGCTGGCGGTGAGCATTCGCAGCGTCACTTCCAATCGTTGGAGGACATTGTCCATCGAGCCGGTTGGTGCGGAAAGACTTTCTGCGGAGAGTTTGTTCGCGATGTAGTTCAGCAACTCGACGGGCGACATCTGCGGGTAGACCACCATCGCGACGAGCGACGCAGTGACATCCGACGCGACCGCTTTCGAGTCAGGCAAGACCGCTTCGAGTAGCCGTGTCTTCCCCGAGCCGCTGGCCCCGACGAGCAACCCCAAGCCGCGTCGATGGTCGATCAAGTAACGCAGTTTGAGCAGCGCGTTGTGATGCGAACTGCTGGCAAAGAACGCAGCGGCGTTGCGGTCGTGACTGAAAGGGGATCGTTGAAGTCGCCAGTGCCGTTCGTACATCCGTTGCCTCGATTCCGTGTCTGCACTTGCTCGGCTCGCCGATTACCGAATCGCGGGTCCATCGACGATCGCTTGCGAGACTCGCGCTGGCAAGTCGATTCGCGCAGGGGCCACTTCGGAGTCCTCAATCGTGCCGCTCAACCAAGCTCCCGATGCTTTCGCTGGCGTCGCAATTCGACGGGCGGGGTCACGTTCGTAGCGGGCGGATTGAAAGCTAGGGAGCGACGACACTGGCGGCAATTCGAACGAATTTGCCGGAGGATTTAAGGGGACCTGAGGAGCATGTTCAACGATCACCGGCGCTGTGAATGGACGCAACGTGGACTGTTCGGGACGCGATATCGTTGAGTCGTTGGTCGGCTCATCAGCCTGACCGAGTGATGGAGAGTCGAGATCGAAGTCTTCGAGATCCGCGAGATCGGCCGCGTCGGTCTCGGGCGATGACCTGATGACGACGCGGTAGACACCCCAGCCCACGGTCAAGAAGGCCACCACCAGCACGAGTGCGATGACGGACGGTTTCAAAAACCAGGCCACGGACTTGGTCCGTTTACTCGATCCGGTTGGACGACGTTTCGGTGTCGGCATTGGCCTGGAGGCCGGATCGTCAGATGAGGCTGAGATCGCTGTCGAGGTCTGCAACGAAGTTTCTTGCATGTCGGCGTCCTGCCTTGATTCTTGTCTCTCTGGGCGAAGCCGCCGCCAGCGGTAAAGCCTCCTTGCGCCGAAGCGTGTCCATACCTATCGACTTCCCTGCGCAAGGGCCTTGAGCGGTTTTGCCGATGGAAGCGATCGGGCGGACTGATCCATCGCGCAGTACGTTTCCGCGTCCGGTCACGCTGCTCGACGAGTCCGCTTTTCGGTGCGTGTCTGACGGCAAATCTCCGTCAAGCATTCGATCACGCGGTCTTGGTCGGCGACCGGCAACTCGGGATAGCTGGGGAGCGCGAGGATGTCGCGCGAGGCGGCTTCTGCTTCGGGGAACTGGCCGGGTCGATAGCCCAAATGTTTGAAGCAGGTTTGCAGATGAAGCGGCTTCGGGTAATAGACCGCGCAGCCGATCTGCCGCGCCTTGAGCTGCTGCATCACGTGATCGCGCTGGCCGTGTTGAACGCGAACGCAGAACTGGTTGAAGACGTGACGCTTCTCGGGCTGAATCTTCGGCAATGAGATCGTGTCCAAGATGCCCGCTTGTCGGAACAGATCGCCGTACCGCTGAGCGTTCTTCTGCCGGGCAGCGGTCCAGTCTTCGAGCCGTCTCAACTTCAGTCGCAATACGGCCGCTTGCAGTGAGTCGAGCCGACTGTTCATGCCGAGA
>JAYVOX010000199.1:0-2265 GCA_043757695.1 Schlesneria sp. | reverse complement strand
GCGAAGTCGTCAGCAGTGAGTTCCGTCTTGCCCAGTCGCTCGAAGACGGGCTTGATGCGATCGCGGAATTGCTCGGGAAACTCATCGAGCGTGAGCTTGCCATCTTTGTTCTTGTCCATCATCTCGAAGCGTTGACGAGGATCACCGCCACGTTGGCCGGGACCGTCATTTCCGATGCCACCGACCGGAGGGTTGGTCTTCTCTTCGGGCTTGTTGGCCTGCTTGAACTCGTCCTTCGTCAGCGAACCATCCTTGTCGGCATCACCGAGTCGAATGAGTCGCTCGAAGAAACGCACCTGCTCTTCGGGGACTTCGTCTTTCGACAGCTTGCCATCGCCGTTCTTGTCGAGCTTCTGGAACAGAGCCTCCGCATCCGGAGTCGCATCTTGAGCGAACGCGGCCATCCCGCCACCCAGCATCGCGGCGAGTGCCGCACCGTAAAACCACATCGAACGTTTCAGCATGTTCAGTCCTCTACTCATGACCAAGGGGTGAGTCGTCAGCCGCAAGAATTCGCTTCAGACGACCTTCAGTTTCGCGTCGCAAGTCTCATCGCAACAACGAGCAAGTGGGTGTTGAACCCCGTCACAATGAGAAGGTTTCGCACGTGTGTCACACGACGAAAGCCCGATCTCCAATGAGACCGGGCTTTCACATGTTGAGGCTGCATGGGGCTGGAGCCAGCGAGGTTGCCAACTCCAGCCAGATCGCTTCGGACGAACGTCTTACCGAGCGTCGTCTTTCAATTGGAAGCCGATCGTCAACGCCCCCTCTTTATCGGGGACGGTGAACGAACCATTGGCGCGCAGGTACTTCTGCAAGACTTCAAACGGCGGGAGCTTTTGCAGGTCGATCCCTTCGAGGTAGTCTTGGTTCTCGGCGTTCTTCAGCAAGTCGTACATCTGCTTGAACTGAGTGTCCGACTTCTGGAACGAGAGCATCGAAGCTTTCGCCGGGAAGTGCTTCGCGATCTGCTTGTAGGCTGTCGAGTCCGCCAGCGAAACCGCTCCGCTGCCGTCTGTACGCAGCATTCCTTCGAGTGTGGGCGTGTCATTCGTGATGATGAGATGACCTTCCGCCACCGCGAACGACATCGTCTGATCCGCTTGAGCCACCTCGATCTCGTAGATGGTCTCACCGTTGAACTCGCGCGACTCGACCGAGGCACCATCCATCGCGGCCAGTTTCCCCAGCAGTTTTTTTGCTTTGACTCCGTCCTTCACTGCGAGCGCGACAAAGAACCGATTCGAGGCAGGTTCGTCGTCCTTCGTCGCGCCGCCACCGACCACATGGAACTTGCCATCGAGCAGGTCGAGCAGATCTTTCTTGATGTGGATCCCAGGACCGTTGTTGGCGAACTGATCCAGCAGTCGCGCCAAGGCACCGCGACCTTGGAACATATCGACCAAACCTTCAACCGCTTGGTAAGCACCGGCCACATTCCAATTGCCTCCGAAATACATGCTCGATGCCGCGGAGACCCACTTCGGCGGAGCCAACTCGGTGGCCGGGAATTGAAACACATTCAAGACACCAGCCGCTTCGGCATAGACATAGGTCTTGGAGACCGCATCGAAGTCGCCGGTCGCCATATAGGTCGCGCCGCCCCAGCCCTTTAATTTGTCGAAGCCGAGCATTGCGATGATCGGCCCCGCCATGCCAACCTGCGGCTGATACGTTTGAGCCATGCTCAAGCCCGCCTGCACCAAGCCGATTGGGTTGATGAAGAACTTCATCGACGGCTCGCCCGAATCATCCTTGCAGCGACTCATGACGTGCTTGAACGTGTCGTTTGCGGCGAGCGTATTGTCGGTGCGGTCCTCTTCCCAGCGGTTGAGAATCTCCTTGAGAGCGGCTGCTTCGGAGCCAATCACCAAATACGAATCGTCGTTGAAGTACGACAACGTCTTGAACGGGAATTCTTCGGGAGCCTCTTTGAATGTGAACGTGTGAATCTCGACATCGTTGACATCCTCGGCGGAATGTTCGGTCGCCCCTTCGAGTGCCTCGTGCATCTTCTTCAGCAGCTTCTCGACGGTCTCTTTGCTGTCGCCGTAATCGACCATCAGCACCGCCGAAAGCTTGCGCTTCGGTTGCTCCATCACCGCAAAGGTCACTTCGCCTTCAGGCAGTTCGAGCAAGTCGTCGATCGACACGCCCAACTCATCCTGCACCTTCTGCGACCACTCACCCAGCTTCTTCTTCACGTCACTCAAGAACGGCTGCATCTCGGCATCTTGGAACATCGCTCCCGCCGTCGATTCG
>JAYVOX010000198.1:0-8309 GCA_043757695.1 Schlesneria sp. | reverse complement strand
CGTTCAAGGCCGAAGCGAACGAGAACAAGGATGAGGCCGACATCGTCTGGCGTTACGACCTGATGGGAACGCTGGGCGTCTTCCAACACAACATGTGTTCGTGTTCGGTGACGTGCGTCGGTGACTACTGCTTCGTCATCACCGGCAACGGCGTCGATGACGACCACATCAACATCCCGGCTCCGAACGCACCGAGCTTCGTTTGTCTCGACAAGAACACCGGCAAGTTGGTCTGGAGCGACAAGTCTCCCGGCCTGAACATTCTGCACGGCCAATGGTCCAGCCCCTGCGTGTTTGAAGCAGGCGGGCAGGCTCAGGTCGTGATGGGTGGTGGCGACGGCTGGATTTACAGTTTCGATCCAGCCGGTGACGGAAAAGGCGCTGCCAAGCTGCTATGGAAGTTCGACGGCAATCCTAAGGAGTCGGTCTATCTGCTCGGTGGTCGAGCCACGCGCAATCACATCATCGGGACACCGGTCTTTTATGACGGCAATCTCTACACGGGAGTTGGCGAAGACCCCGAACACGGCGAGGGTGTCGGTCACTACTATTGCATCGACCCGACCAAGCGTGGCGACATCAGTCTCGAACTGGCGGTCGGTGCCGACGGCAAAGAGATCCCACCGCGACGCCTGCAATCAGTCGATACGAAGAAGGGTGAGAAGGCGATCCAGAACCCGAACTCCGCCGTCGTCTGGCACTACGATGCGGTTGATCGCAACAAGAACGGCAAGCTCGAATTTGAAGAGACGATGCACCGCACGATCGGTAGTGCGGCGATCAAGGACGACCTGCTGTTCATCTCCGACTTCGCCGGGCTGGTTCACTGCCTCGACGCGAAGAAGGTCGAGAACGGCAAGCCGGTCGTCTACTGGACGCACGACATGTTCGCCGCCGCGTGGGGTTCGGTCCTGATCGTCGATGGCAAGGTCTACACCGGCGACGAAGACGGCGACATCATCGTCTTCGAGCTGTCGAAGAAGCTGAACATCCTCTCCGAAAACAACATGATCAACTCGATCTACAGCACGCCGATCGTGGCCAACAACACGCTGTTCATCTCCAACAAGAGCACCGTCTTCGCCCTCAAACAGGGAGCGAAGCTGAAGGGGGGAGTCAAACAAGGCTCTACCAACAGCGCGGGCGACAGCGAGTAAGCGGACTCGATTCTGAGGGATTCACGATCGGCCTGTCGCTTCGTTGCGGCGGGCCGATCGTGTTTGATGAGAACCGTATGTCGTTCTGAAATCACGGTTCCTCGACGACCGGCAGTAGCCCCAAGTCGGCGGCGATGGGTTGCAATGCGGCGATGCAGAACGCGATGTGTTCGTCGAGGTCCACGCCGAGATCGCGCGCGCCATTGGTGATGTCTTCGCGATGGATCGACGCCGCAAACGACAGTTGCTTCAGCTTCTTTTTCACGCTGGATGGAGTCAGTCCAGCGAGACGCGGCGGTCGCACCAAGGCACAGGCCGTGAGGAACCCGCACAGTTCGTCGCAGGCGTACAGTGTCTGGTCGAGCCGTGAGACGCGCGGGCATTCGTGGCTGAGGTAATCGGCGTGAGACTTGATCGCATAGATCACGTCGTCGGAGTAGCCGCGTTCCTTCAAGATGGCGGCTCCTTGCAGCGGATGATCGGGCGGATCAGGCCAACGCTGATAATCGAAGTCGTGCAGCAATCCGACGGTCCCCCACTGCTCTTCGTCCTCACCAAACTTGCGGGCATACGCGCGACAAGCGGCTTCGACAGCGAGCATGTGTTTGATGAGGCTTTCGCTGGTCGTGTATTCGTGCAGGAGGGCGAGGTCAGACGTGCGGGACATGGGCTGGCCTTTGTCGTTTGCCCTTGGGCAGTGGCTCGTTGTGGGAAGTTTCACATCGGAGAGAGTGGCTGGTGAATCTCGGGCTGGGCGACGATTTTCGGGGCGTATGTTACAGTGACCGCGGCTGGCGACGTACTGGTGCGGCTCAACCTTCTGAGGCGATCCGCCGCTGCTGACGCGCGATCCACAACCTGACACTGTCCCTACGAACTCGATGCCTTGTGCGGAGAAGATGATGCCCGAGCCGAAACGCCCGGATGTTCCACCGAATTCTGGCAGTGGTTCCTCGCCGTCGGATGGCACGTCCGGTGAGGCCAGTCACTCCATGTCTGGCAGCGGCAACGGTTCGTCGCCGTCGATGCCGTTCGATCTGACGGGTCTGACATTGGGCGAGTTTCATTTGCTGAGGCGACTTGGCAAGGGAGGCATGGCCGAAGTCTGGCTGGCCGAGCAAACGAGCTTGCGGCGTCAGGTGGCGGTCAAGATTTTGCGACCCGACTTCGTGGCCGACGCCAGCTACGTGAAGCGGTTCCGCCACGAAGCGACTGCCGCTGGAAGCCTCAATCACCCGAACATCGTGCAGGTCTACATGGTGGGTGAGCAAGACAACATTCACTTCATCGCGCAGGAGTACGTGCAGGGCCGCAATCTGAAAGAGTTCATTACCCGCAAAGGACCGCTGGAAGTTCCCATCGCGCTGCACATTTTGAAGCAGGTGGCGGCTGCGCTGCAGGTCGCGGCGACCAGCGGCATCGTCCATCGCGACATCAAACCCGAGAACGTGTTACTGACCAAGAAGGGCGAAGCGAAGGTAGCCGACTTTGGCCTCGCACAGCTCTCGCTCCACGGAGAGAAGGTGGCTCTCACGCAGGTCGGTGTCACGATGGGGACGCCGCTCTACATGAGTCCCGAGCAAGTGAACGGCAAGCCGCTGGATGCCCGCAGCGACATCTACTCGATGGGAGTGATGGCTTGGCACATGCTGACCGGCCGACCGCCGTTCCTGGGCGACACGGCACTGGCTGTGGCGGTGAAGCATCTCAATGAAGCGCCTCCCTCATTGAAGGAAGTGCGGCCGGATGTCCCGGCTGGCGTGGTGGCGCTCATCGAACGGATGATGTCGAAGAAGCGAGAGGACCGTCCCGCTGACGCGCTGGCCGTGGCCAACGAACTGAAGGGACTGCTGCGACAAGCGACCGGAAAAGAGACGCCGCCCCTGGAAGCGTCGTTCCGCCCCTCGGCTACGAGTTCAATGAGATCACAGAAGTCATTTTTGGAACGACCGCTGCGCGATCAGAGGAAGTGGCTGATCGGAGCGTGCGTCTTGATGATGGCCAGTACCGCAGGCATCGGCTGGGCCATGCGGACGCCCGATCCGTTCAAGACGGAGGCCACGGCTCCGCCAAAAGTGCAGGAGCAACCGAACGCCGAAAGCCAGCTCTATTACGCGATGGGCAGGCCGGGGGACGAGGCGGCGTGGAGTGCGGTCAAGGGACGCAAAGACGCAACGGAACTCATCAAGAGCCGGGCCGATATCAACCTCGCGCTGATCTATCTCAAGACGAAACGGAAGAGCATCGCCAAGCCGATGTTCGAGCAGTTCGAGGCTTCGCCGGATGTTTGGCAGAAAGCACACGGCAAAGCGGGACTGGCGATCATGGCGGGATTGGAGGGCGACACAATCAACCTGCGCAAGCTGGCGGAACAGGCTCACGAAGTGACGCGCCAAAGTGAGAAAGTCAAAAGCCTGGTGCCCGAAGTTGAAGAGGCACTCACGGACGCGCTGCGTCGCGCCGACAACCGAAACAAATGACGCGTGGGGTCGGCTTCCTGCCTGTCATGGCCGATGAAACATTGAACCGACGAGAAGGACTCTCATGACTGACCTGGCCAGCGAATACGACGTGATTGTGGTGGGGACCGGTCCCGGTGGCGAAGGAGCGGCGATGCAGGCCGTCAAGCACGGCAAGTCGGTCGTGGTGATCGAACGCGAGCCCGCAGTCGGTGGCAGTTGCACTCACAAAGGGACGATCCCGAGCAAGACGCTGCGGTACGCGATCTTTCAGATGACCGAGGTCAACAACAACGTTCTGTTCCGCGAACACGGCATCACCGCCAACTTCATGGTCCCCGATCTGCGGCGTCGAGCGAAGACGGTCATCGAAGCGCAGGTCAAGATGCGCACTGCATTCTATGACCGCAATGACATCCCCATCGTGCGCGGTGTCGCGAAGTTCCTCGATCCGCACACGATCGAGGCGGTCGAGGCCGACGGGTCACGTTCGGTAGTGCGAGGCAAATACATCGTCCTCGCCACGGGGGCTCGTCCCTATCGACCGGACGGGATCGACTTCGGTCATCCGCGCATCTTCGACAGCGACACGATCCTGAATCTCGACCTGAACGCCAAGTCGATCACCATCGTCGGTGCGGGCGTGATCGGCTGCGAGTACGCGTCGATGTTCCGGAACCTCGAAATCAAAGTGAACCTCATCAACAACCGCGACCGGTTGCTCGACTTCCTCGATGAGGAGATCGTCGATGCGCTCAGTTATCACCTGCGCGAACGCGGCGTCATCATCCGACATCGCGAAGAGACTGATCGGATCGAGGCCTCCGACGATGGGGTGGTGCTGCATCTCAAGTCGGGCAAGCAACTCAAGACGGACGCTCTGCTGTGGGCGGCCGGTCGCACGGGAAACACCGATGGACTCGGGCTGGAAGAGGTCGGCGTGAAGCCCGACCAGCGCGGCAATATCCCCGTCAATCAACACATGCAGACGGTCGTCCCGCACATCTATGCGGCTGGCGACGTGATCGGCCCTCCCGCGCTGGCCAGCGCGGCGTACAACCAAGGCCGCTATGCCGCCAGCCATTTGCTGTGCGTGCTGGCGGAAGCCAATGGCGAACTGGCGACCGAAGGGGACTGCGGCCCCGCTCCGTCACTCGATATCCCCGCCGGGATTTACACCAGTCCCGAGATCAGTTCGATCGGCAAGACGGAACGCGAACTGACCGAAGGGAAGATTCCCTATGAAGTCGGTCACGCTCACTTCAAGAGCATCGCTCGCGCCCAGATCACCGGCCAAACGACCGGCATGTTGAAGCTCCTCTTCCACCGCGAGACCCTGGAAATCCTCGGCATCCACTGCTTCGGCGCGAATGCCAGCGAGATCATTCACATCGGTCAAGCCATCATGGCGCAACCCAAACCGCACAACACGCTGATGTACTTCATCAACACGACCTTCAACTACCCGACGATGGCCGAGGCTTACCGAGTGGCGGCCCTCAACGGTTACAACCGGCTGTTCTGAGCATGTCCGGCTGTCGTTTGGAAGGTTTCTCGCACCCTGCTTTCAACAGGCGGTCAGGTGATCGGGCGGACTTCGCAGCCCTGTCGCGCGACTTAGCAAGCCGGCGATGGCCCTGCTGCGCGGATGAGACGATGGAGGCTCTCGGGTTGAGTCGGTATGTTGCAAACGGTTTGTTCGCTGCGACTGCTTCACCCCTTTGAGAGGCTCCGTTCATGAATCGCGCTTTGTTCCATGTTGGTCTGTGTGTTGGACTCTATGTGTGTTCCGCGTTGTTCGCGCCGGAGATGTCTCTGGCCGGATCGAGCGACCGGCGACTCGACATCTATTTCATCGACGTGGAGGGCGGAGCCGCGACGCTGCTCGTGACTCCGGCGGGCGAGTCACTGCTGATTGACTCGGGCTACCCCGACAATGGCGGTCGCGATCGGGACCGCATTCTCGACGTGATTCAGAACGTGGCGAAGCTGGAGCGACTCGATCATGCCTCGGTGTCGCACTGGCATCTGGATCACTTCGGCAACCACGCCGCCTTGGCTGACAAAATCAAGATCGGCACGTTTTGGGATCGAGGCATCCCCGAATCGCTGGCCGAAGACAACAAGTTCGGCGAACGGATCGCCCTCTACCGCGCGGCGACACAAAACCAGAGCAAGGCCGTGAAGGCGGGGGACTCGTTCACGCTGGAATCGCCCTCGCAACCGCTGCAGATCAAGGTCGTGACGGCCAGTGGCGATGTCATTCCGAACGACGGACCCGCCAATCCGTTCGCCGCGCAGCACAAGCCACAAGCGGATGACCCGACTGACAACGCGAAGAGCGTCAGCCTGCTCTTCACGTTCGGCAAGTTCCGATTTCTGACCTGCGGCGACCTGACGTGGAACACCGAAGCCAAGTTGATGATGCCGAACAATCCGGTCGGCCAAGTGGACCTCTTCATGGTCACGCATCACGGTCTGAACGTGAGCAACAACCCGGTGATGGTCCTCGCCCTCGACCCGCGTGTCACTGTGACTTGCAATGGCCCAACCAAGGGAGGCGCGCCGGAGACCATCGCCACGTTGAAGCAGGTCAAGTCGCTTCAAGCGATGTACCAACTCCATCGCAACGTGAAGCTCGCCGACAACGAACAGGCTGCTGCTGAAAACATCGCCAACGCTGCCGAGACCGCCAACTGCAAGGGGGTCTGGATCAAAGCCTCCGTCGCCAAAGATGGTGCCAGCTACACGGTTCAAGTCGGCGCGAACGGCAAGCCACGCGAGTTCCTGGCTCGATAAGTATCGGAGCATCAATCTGATGATCGAGGTGAGCCGGGTGCCGTGAGGCCCCGGGTTCTTCGTCGAAATGTCCGGGGCTTCACGGCACCCGGCTCACCAATTCACGTCAGTTTTTGAGGCGATGGTCCTTGGGCCATTCTCTCCGCAACACAGGTCGAGCCACTCGCACGCGCTAGGAAGTCGATGCCACTTTTGATCGGGATGGATGAGGCGGGCCTCGGGCCGAACCTTGGACCGTTTGTGGTGGCGGCGACAGTTTGGGAAGTCCCTGCTCCGGCGAGTCGGTTCGATTTTTGGACGGCCTTTGAATCGGTGCTGACTCGTGTGCCGAGTTCTTGTGATCCGCGATTGCACGTGGCCGACTCGAAGCAAGTCTTTCAACCGGGACGTGGGATCGCGGCTCTCGAACGCGGCGTTTGGTCGGCGTTGCGGTTGTGTGAGGTGCAGGCCAACACGTTTCGAGACCTCTGCTCCGAGTTGGCTGGTCCCGAAACCGCGCGGCGATTGCCAACTTCAAAGCCACCGACCCGATCGTTGTTCGATGACGAAGAACTTGCGGCGGCGGGAGTCGTGGAACCGAACGGCCACGTTGAGCCGCCGTGGTACGAATCGAAGAGCCTCGCGCTGCCGGTCGAGTCGGGGGACATCAGTCTTGTCGAACCGTGGCAGTGCGTCTGCGACCAGCTCGGGGTGACGCTCGTGGCCATCCGTGCGGACGTGGTCGAACCGAGCCGCTTCAACCGGCTCGTGCGTCAGTACGACAACAAGGCGGCCGCGACATCACGTATTGCCATGAACTTGTTGCGCGGCATCTGGCATCCCAACGATGAGATCGAAGCACTCGTCGTGGCTGACAAACATGGAGGCCGCAATCGTTACGAGCCGTTGCTGGCCGAAACGTTCGATGGGACGAAGGTCCACGTGGATGAAGAAGGAGCCGAGCGGAGCCTCTATCGCATCGGCCGTGGTGAACTGCGGTTTCAGCCCCGCGCCGAAGAACATGGTCCGGTGGCGCTCGCCTCGATGACGGCGAAGTATCTGCGCGAGCTGGCCATGCACCAGTTCAACCGCTTCTGGCGCGAGCGAATTCCGGGGCTGAGGCCGACGCAGGGCTACCCGGTCGATGCGAAGCGGTTTCGCGCGGAGATCGCGGACCTCCAACGGAGCCTCGGCATCAAGGACGACATTCTGTGGCGCGAGCGATGACAGCCTGCGAGCGGATCAGGATGTTTCGTGATCGTGATCGCGGTCGGTTGCGGATGGCTGTTTGCAGCGGCAAAAGCTAGAATCCCGCCCCTTGAATGGTCGCTCAGCAGTCTCGGCCCAACTGGCCGACGGTCGAGTCTTCAGCGTACACCTTGTTGAGAATTTGGTGCGGAATGACGAATCGAACATTACGAGTCGGCCTGGTTGGTGCGGGTGACAACACGCGCAAGCGGCACATTCCCGGATTGCGAGCCGTGCCGGGGGTTGAGTTGGCGGGCGTCGTCAATCGCACGGTGGAATCGACCGCTCGCGTGGCGCGAGACTTTGGCATTCCGAAGCAGTATCCGGACTGGCAGGCGTTGGTCGCCGACGACGGGATCGACGCGGTGGTCATCGGAACCTGGCCGAATCTGCATTGCGACGTGACCTGTGCCGCTCTGGCTGCCGGCAAGCACGTGCTGTGTGAGGCGCGGATGGCTCGCAACGTGGCCGAATCGCGACAAATGGCCGCTGCGGCCCAGGCTCATCCCCATCAGATCGCCATGCTCGTTCCCAGCCCGTTTGGACTGGAGTGCGATGCCGAGGTCTCCCGAATTTTACAGCATGGCTTCATCGGCGACCTGCGCGAGCTGGTCGTGATCGGGGCCGACGATCAATTCCACGACTACACCAAGTTTCTGCACTGGCG
>JAYVOX010000197.1:0-8317 GCA_043757695.1 Schlesneria sp. | reverse complement strand
GTCGATCAGAGAGAACCCGATTGGAGCCGGGCTATTCGGATTGGTGAACCCTTGCTGGGCCAGACTCAAACCATTGAACCAGACTTCGCGAACGACCGATGATCCTCGGCGGGATAATCGGAACGAGGAATACGAACATTTTCAGGGCAAAGGTTGGATGAGACTGAGCTTCCTTGACGGCGAGTGTGACGGCGTTAGAATCGCCGCCCGCTCTATCTGAAATGGGTCCACGTGCGGGCCGGGGCGACGAGGGATCGTAGATCAATTGGTTAGATCGCCAGCTTGTCACGCTGGAGGTTGCGGGTTCGAGTCCCGTCGATCTCGTTGAAGATGCACGCATCGCAAATGACCACCGACGATTTATCGTCGGTGGTCATTTTGTTTCTCGATCCCGTGGCCAATGTTCCCAATCGGTGACCGAACGCTGTTTTCAATGAAAAAATGGGATGAGTCACAGTGCGATCCGATGGTTTGAACTGACACTCCGGTGAAGCGGTTTACTGCTCGCCGCGCCCTATCGGATATAGCGATGACGACGCGCAACAGCATACTCGCCAGCCGTGATTGCCGGACTTGGCGCAGTCTGTGCATGACGGCAACGGGTTGCTAACATGCCGCCCGAGTTTGGGGTGACAAGCTCACTTTCAGTCTGTTCAACATCGCCTCTCCTTTCGAGGCGTGTCTTCATCTGTTCAACCTGCCCTCCGTGACAGAAGGTTTCCTGCACATGGCCTCCGTACTGGCAGCACCTCCAGCGGCTCGCAAGGCTGACCGAAATCCGGTCGCTGCCGAAGTCGCTCCCGTAGCAGAAATCTCCGAAGCCCCGGCCGTACTCGTCGATCCGGCTGAGATGGAAGAATGGCTCGAATCGGTGGATGACATCCTCCACCGTCACGGGCCTGCGGCACTAAGTCAGCTCCTCGCACAAATTTATTCACGTGCTCAGGCCCAGTCGGTGCCGGTCGTTCCGGCCATCACGACTCCCTACGTGAACACCATTCCTGTCGAGGCTCAGCCTCCCTTCCCCGGTGATCGCGAAGTTGAGCGGAAGCTCCGCAGCATCATTCGTTGGAACGCGATGGCGATGGTCGCGCGCGCGTACACGACTGGCTCGGGCGTGGGCGGTCACATCGCGACGTTTGCATCATCGGCCACGTTGGTCGAGATGGGTTTCAATCACTTCTTCCACGCGCGGACGGCCGATCACACCGGCGACATGATCTACTTCCAAGGGCACTCGTCGCCGGGAATGTATTCGCGAGCATTCGTTGAGGGCCGACTGACCGAAGAGAACCTGGTCAAGTTCCGGCGCGAGTTGCCTCGTGGGACGGGCCTCTCGTCGTACCCGCACCCGTGGCTGATGCCCGACTTCTGGCAGTTCCCGACGGTGTCGATGGTCCTAGGGCCGATCTGCTCGATCTATCACGCTCGGTTCCTGCGCTACCTTGAACATCGCGGCCTGCTCGACACGTCGAAGTCGCGAGTCTGGGCGTTCTTGGGCGATGGTGAGATCGACGAGCCGGAATCGCTCGGGCCGATCTCGATGGCGTCGCGAGAAAAACTGGACAACATCACGTGGGTTGTGAACTGCAATCTGCAACGGCTCGACGGGCCGGTGCGAGGGAACGGCAAGATCATTCCCGAACTAGAAGGGATCTTCCGTGGAGCCGGTTGGAACGTCATCAAGCTCGTGTGGGGCAGCGACTGGGATCCGCTGTTTGAAGCGGACGACACCGGCATCCTGGTAAAGACGCTGGGCGAAGTCGTGGATGGTCAGTTCCAAAAGTACACCGTCGAAACCGGTGCCTACATTCGCGACGACTTCTTCGGACGGCACCCCGATCTGCTCAAGCTGGTTGAGCACCTCAGCGACGAGCAGATTCACAAGCTCCGACGTGGTGGTCACGATCCGATCAAGGTTTACGCCGCGTTCAACGCCGCCGTGACTCATAAGGGTGCGCCGACGGTGGTGCTGGCTCACACGGTCAAAGGCTTCGGCATGGGTGAAGCCGGTGAAGGCCGCAACACGGCCCATCAGTCGAAGGAAATGAAGGACGCTGCGCTGCTCCACTTCCGCAACTCGTTCGATCTCCCGATCAGCGATGAAGACGCGAAAGCCGCTGCGTTCTACAAGCCCGCCGCCGACAGTCCCGAAATGAAGTACCTGCACGAGCAACGCCAGAAGCTCGGTGGCTATCTGCCCGCTCGTGTCCCGACCACGGAAAGGCTGACGATCCCGTCGGCAGCACACCTGATCGAAGAAGCCGCGACATCGACCCGCGCACGCTCGACGACAACGGTACTCTCCGAAACGATCAAGGCTCTGATCCGAGACGCCAACGTCGGCAAGCGAATCGTCCCGATCATTCCCGACGAAGCGCAGACCTTTGGGATGGAAGCTCTCTTCTCGCAGTTCGGCATCTATTCGAGCAAGGGGCAACTCTACACGCCCGTCGATGCCGGGACCGCCAAGGCGTACAAGGAAGAGAAGACCGGCCAAATCCTGATGGAAGGGATCAACGAAGCGGGAGCGATGGCGTCGTTCGTTGCAGCGGGAACGGCCTACGCGAACGTCGGCCTGAACATGATCCCGTTCTACATTTACTACTCGATGTTCGGGTTCCAACGTGTTGGCGACCTGATCTGGTTGGCGGGCGACTCACGCTGCAAAGGCTTCCTCTGCGGAGGGACTTCCGGGCGCACGACCTTGAACGGCGAAGGGCTTCAGCACGAGGACGGTCACAGCCAATTGATGGCCGGAACCGTACCAAACCTGATCGCCTACGACCCGGCCTATGGCTACGAACTGTGCGTCATCGTGCAGGACGGTCTGCGACGGATGTACGGCGAGGGCGAAGATGTCTTCTACTACCTCTCCGTCTACAACGAGAACTACGTGATGCCGTCGATGCCTGCAGGTGTCGAGCAGGGGATCATCAAGGGTCTGTATCCGCTCGACCCAACCGTCCCGGCGGCGAAGCGAGCCCAGCGGCCGCAGCTTCTCGGCAGCGGCCCGCTCCTGAACGAAGTCATTCGCGCGCAGACGCTGCTCGCCGAGAAGTACGGCGTCGAAGCGGATGTGTGGAGCATCACCAGCTACAACGAACTGAAACGCGATGCTCAGTCCACTACCCGTTGGAACCGACTCCATCCCGACCAGCAGGCCAAGGTCAGCTACCTCGAACAAGCGTTGAGCGGCCTCAAAGGCCCATTCATTTCGTCGAGCGACAATGTACAGCTTGTGGCCGAACAGATTCGCCCGTACATGCCCGGCCAGTACGTTGTCTGCGGCACAGACGGCTTTGGTCGGAGTGAGTCTCGCGAAAATCTGCGACGCCACTTTGAAATCGACGCCGAATGCGTGACCTACACCACACTGGTCGCCCTCACGAAGGAAGGCCGGTTCGACGCGAAGAAGCTGCCACAAGCACTGAATGACTTGGGAATCGATCCCGAAAAGGTTGACCCTGCGTTCGCGTGACGACTCGTAGGATGGGCACCTTGCCCGTCCGTGTATTCAATAAAACCGGGACGGCCTAGGAGGCCACCCTACTTTTTCTTGATAGCAGACTTGGTGGGCGGTGCCCGCTCTACTTGAGAGACCTGAATCAACATGGCCATTGAATTCAAAGCAGACAATCTCGGCGATGGTGTGAAGAGCGGCGACGTGGCGGCGTTGATGGTGGCCGTCGGTGACGTGATCTCGGCCGGGCACATCGTCATGGAAATCGAAACCGACAAGGCCGTGCTGCCTTTGCCGTGCGACAAGGCGGGCAAGGTGACGCAGATCCTCGTCAAGAAGGGCCAGACGATCATGCCCGGCCAGGCCGTCCTGATGCTCGAACCAGTCGCGGTAGCCACGCCCAGCATGAACGGCGGCGCGAAGTCCACCGCAGCAGCAACGGTCGCCGTGGCAAGCAGTCTCGCCAAAGCCGTGGCCCCGGTCGTCGCGATATCGGCCGCCGTCTTGGCCAAGTCTCCACTGCCCGCTTCGTCGGGACGCGACCTCCCGTTGCCAGCCGGTCCCGCGACGAGACGCCTCGCCCGCGAACTCGGTCTGAATTTGGCGAGCATCTCGGGCAGCGGCTCGGGTGGACGGATCACGCTCGAAGACGTGGCTCGTGCGGCGGCGGGAACAGGCGGCGGTGGTGGTCGCGTGGTTGAACCACCTCTGCCCGACTTCTCGAAGTACGGCGAAGTCGAACGAGTCGCCCTGAGCAAGCTCCAAAAGACCTCGGCCAACAATCTCAGCCTCGCGTGGCAGATCATTCCGCACGTCACGCAGCACGACTTGTCCGACATCACCGAAACCGAAGCTCTGCGCAAACGCTTCGTCGAGAACGCGGCCAAGGGTTCACCCAAGGTGACGATGACCGTGCTGGCAATGAAGGCGGTCGTGGCCTGTCTGAAAGAGTTCCCGAACTTCAACTCCAGCTTCGACTCGGCCAAGGGCGAAGTCGTTCAAAAGAAGTACTACAACATCGGCATTGCAGTCGATACACCGAACGGCCTAGTCGTCCCCGTCGTGAAGAACGTTGACCAGAAGTCGATCATGGAACTGGCCACCGAACTGACGGACCTTGCCACCAAGGCACGTGACCGCAAGCTGCAACTGGCCGACATGCAGGGTGGCACGTTCACGATCACCAATCTCGGAGGCATCGGCGGGACGAGCTTCACGCCGATCGTGAATTACCCGGAAGTCGCGATCCTCGGCATGTCCCGCAGCCAGAAGCAGCTTCAACTGATCGACGGCCACGTCACCGAACGCCTGATGCTCCCGCTCTCTCTCTCCTACGACCACCGCGTCGTCAACGGAGCCGACGCCGCCCGCTTCATCGTGAAACTCTCGAACATGCTCAGCAGCGCATTGAGCCTGCTGATTTGATCCTGAGATCGACCGAGAGAGAGGCTACTCAACCGCATCCTGGAATAGCGGAATTTGTCGCGCGACCGCGCGAGACGGTCTTGCAGTTTCAACCGGGGCTTTTGTTTTCAGGAGTTGGCTGAACTCTCTACTCCGCGAGCGACACGGCGGCGAACAGTTCGGCCAGCGGGAGCGACATTCCGGGAAACAGATCGCCTCCCGAAATGCTGTCGCCCTCGTTCAAGACCGAGACCTGCCGCAGCGATTCATGCACGTAGAGTCGTCGTTGCTCCGGATGCAGCACCCACACCTGCCGCACGCCAAACCGGAAGTACTCGACCAACTTCTCCTCCAGTTCGGTGGCGTCGTTCGTCGGACTGACGACCTCGACCGCCAGATCGGGCACGACATCCCAGTCGCCCACTTTCGGAAGCGGCGACTGGCGGCAGCGTTCGCGGCTGACAAACGCCACGTCCGGACGACGGCCTCGGTTGGGATCGCGTTCAAATCGGAACAGCATCTGAGTGGCAACGACTCCCAGTTGCTGGCGTTGAGCGTGCCTGCCCAATTGGTACGCCAACTCGCACGCGATGAAAGTCGGGTAAGCGCCCTTTGGTGGGAGGTCTGTCTGGACTCCATCAATAGATCTCGTGCAGCGGAGCATCTCCAAGGGACGATCGGGTCGATTGCGTCAGCGGCATTTTGGATAGAGATTCGGTCACGGGCGTCTCCTTGGCAAAACAGTGTCGGACGCATCATAGTTGCCGCGTGTGAGGCGTGAAAACGACTTGCCGCAACCTAATCAACGAAGATGTTTCGATCGTGAATGTCTTTCAAGGGAGAAGCCTGATGCGCCGGTTCGTGCTGACTCTGGCAGTCTGTCTGTGTGTGACAAACACCTTCGCTCAAGATCGTCCGGCTCAAGTGCCGGGGACGCAGCCGCTGACGATCGACAAGCCACTCGATGTCTACATGGTCGAAGGGATCGACCGGTTCTGCCTCAAGGAAATTGAGCAGGCTCGCGAGCAACGCGAGTCGCTCTGGAAACGCGACTACAGCAGCGTCGAAGCCTACGAGAAGAGCATCGCGCCGTACCGCGAGAAGTTCCGCACGATTATCGGAGCCGTCGATCCGCGCGTCCCCGCGAAGGGCTTGGAGTTTGTTTCGTCCACGATCGACAGTGCCCTCGTCGCGACGGCGAGTGACGGATCGTATGAGGTCTACTCGGTGAAGTGGCCGGTCCTCGACGGCGTGAATGCCGAGGGACTGTTTCTCAAGCCAAAGGCCCCGGCGGTGGCTCGCGTCATCGCGATGCCCGATGCCGATTGGACCCCCGAGATGATCTGTGGATTGGCGAAGCATGACACGCATTATGCCTCGCTGCTGGCTCTCGCCGGGTGCGAAGTGCTCGTGCCGACGCTCATCAACCGTGACGACACGTTCTCTGGAAACGCGGACCTCAACCGCTTCACCAACACGACACATCGCGAGTGGGTCTACCGCTCGGCCTTCGAAATGGGCCGGCACGTCATCGGCTACGAAGTACAAAAGATCATGGCTGCGGTCGATCAGTTCACGTTCCGCAATGAACAGGATGGCAAGAGCCTGCCGATCGCTGTCGTCGGGGTGAGCGAAGGTGGGCTGCTCGCGCTGTACAGCGCGGCGCTCGACACGCGAATCAAGGGAGCCGTCGTCGCGGGATACTTCGATCAGCGCGACAAGGTCTGGCAGGAGCCGATCTATCGCAACGTCTGGGGACTGCTGCGCGAGTTCAGTGATGCTGACATTGCGAGCATGATCGCACCGCGCTTCCTGTGGATCGAACACAGCCCGCAAATTCCTGAAGTCGCCGGTGCGCCTCAGCCGAAGCCCGGACGAGGTGCGGGAGCGGCTCCCGGTGCAATCCAACGTCCCCATCGAAAGAGCGTGGAGGTTGAGGTTGATCGGGCCAACGATCACTGGAACAAGTTGAAGCTGGCCTCCCGCAACGCCTCGGTCAGTACCTTGCTCATCGGCAACGAAGACTCCGACAAGTTGGCCGCGCTCGCCTATGATTTTCACGACAATCTGCTGACGCATCTCGGCGTGGCCGTGAAAGACTTCAAAAACCGCGTTCCCGATGAATTCGAGATGCTCCTGGTCGGCACGGATCGCCGCAAGAACTTCTCACCCGATGAACGTCAGCAGCGGCAGGTACGGGAACTGACCGAGTTCACGCAGAAGCTGCTTCGCAAATCGTTCCGCGTGCGAAATCAATACTGGGCCTCGGCGGATCGGTCGAGTGTCGAGAAGTGGGTTCCGACGGCCGATGTCCTGCGCAACAAGGTCCATGAGGAACTGATCGGCAAGCTCCCCGAGCCGACGATGCCGCTGAACCCGCGCACGCGGAAGGTGCTCGATGAGAAAGAGTACACCGGCTACGAAGTCGTTCTCGATGTCTACCCCGACGTGGTCGCTGCGGGCATCCTGCTGTTGCCGACCGATCTGAAGCCGGGTGAGAAACGGCCGGTCGTCGTCTGTCAGCACGGTCTCGAAGGAGTCCCGATGGACACGATCAGCGGCCCTCCGGCGGATGGCTACAAGTACTACAAGAGCTTCGCGGTGGAACTGGCCAAGCGCGGCTTCATCACCTACGCCCCGCAGAACCCGTATCGAGGCAACGACCTCTTCCGCACGCTCCAACGCAAGTCAAACCCGCTCGGCCGGTCACTGTTCAGCTACATCATCCCGCAACATCAAGTCACGCTGAACTGGCTCGCGTCGCTGCCCAACGTCGATCCGAATCGCCTCGCGTTCTATGGCCTGAGCTACGGCGGCAAGACGGCGATGCGAGTCCCACCGATGCTGCCCCAGAATCGCAAAGTCGAACTCCCCGCCTCTGCCATCAACCCTCAACCTTCAACCCTCAACCTCCCCGGCTACTGCCTCTCGATTTGCTCGGCCGACTACAACGAATGGGTCTCGAAGAACGCCAGCGTGGACGCTCCCTTCACCTACGTCTTCACGAACGAGTACGAGATCTTCGAGTGGAACATGGGTCACGTCGCCAACTACGCCGAACTGTCGATGCTGATGACACCGCGGCCGTTCATGGTCGAACGCGGCCACGACGACGGCGTCGGGATCGACGAGTGGGTCGCCTGGGAATACGCCAAGGTCCGCCGGCACTACAACAAACTCGGCCTCGGCGACAAAACCGAAATCGAATTCTTCAACGGCCCCCACACCATCAACGGCCAGGCCACCTACGAGTTCCTGCACAGACATCTCAACTGGCCGAAGCGGTGACTGGCATTGGCGTAGTCGACGTCGGTTGTGCTTCAGCATATCGCGCATCAGCAACTCGCGCTGGTCAGGTGGCGACGGTACGCTGAAGCATAACCGGCACGGCTATAGACATCACGCAGCGGAGATTGGCCGGTTCGAGCGGTCTCGTCGGCGGAGCGACGA
>JAYVOX010000196.1:0-8326 GCA_043757695.1 Schlesneria sp. | reverse complement strand
GGGGCTGTTGTCGGGGGATGGCTTCTTTGAGCGGATCGGGTTCGGGGCGGAGGAGAATCCGAGTCATGGAATGACTCGGCTACGTGGAGCGGATCGCGGACAGAACCCGCTCGCGGCGAAGGCGGCTCATGCGTTTGGTCGGGCGAAGAGTGTGATCTTCTTGATGATGAACGGCGCGCCGAGTCAGGTCGATACGTTTGACTACAAGCCCGAGTTGCAACGGCTCGCCGGTCAGCCTCTGCCCGAGGGCAAGAAATTCACCAACTCGGGAGGCCGCAAGGTCGGGTTTCTCACTCCGTCGTTCCGCCCCTTCCGACCGGGCGGCAACAGCGGGCTGATGATCTCGGACTTCTTCGAGAACGTGCGGCGACATGCCGACAAGCTGGCGGTGATTCGGTCGTGTCACACGGACAGTCACGCTCACGGTTCGGCGCTGGTGGCGATGAACACGGGGAAGACGATCATCGGCCGGCCGTCGCTCGGCAGTTGGGCCGTGTACGGCTTGGGGACCGAGAACCAGAACCTGCCCGGCTATGTCGTCATCCTCGACAAGCGCGGCGGGCCGATCAGCGGGCAGCCGAACTGGTCGAACGGGTTCATGCCGTCCTCTTTTCAGGGGACGCTCTTCCGTCCCGTCGGCGATCCGATTTTGGATCTGCGCGGGCCGGAGTACATCGACCGCGCGGCGCAACGCTCGCAACTCGATCTGCTCGCCAAGTTGAACGATGAGCATCTGGCCGCGCGGCCCGGCGGGAGCGATCTCGCCGGACGAATCAACTCCTACGAGTTGGCCTTCCGCATGCAGGCCGAAGCTCCCGAGGCGGTCGATCTGTCGCAGGAGACGCAGGCCACGCAGGACATGTACGGCGTGGGCCGTCAGCCGACGGATGAGTTCGGCCGCAACTGCCTCGTCGCGCGGCGGCTGGTCGAGCGGGGCGTGCGGTTCGTGCAGCTTTACTCGGGCGGCGGACATCTCGAAGAAACGTGGGATGCTCACAAGAGCATCGAGACCAACCACGGCCAGCACGCGGGCGAGGTCGATCTGCCGATCGCGGGCCTGCTCACGGACCTCGAACAACGCGGCCTGCTGGATGAAACGCTCGTCGTGTGGGGCGGCGAGTTCGGCCGCATGCCATTCAGCGAGGGCCAGGGCGAGCCGGGCCGCAACCACAATCCCTACGGCTTCAGCATGTGGCTGGCCGGAGGCGGCACCAAGGGCGGCACGTCCTACGGCGAAACCGACGAGTTCGGCTTCGAGGCGGTGAAGGACAAAGTCCACCTCCACGACCTGCACGCCACGATCCTGCACCTGATGGGCCTCGACCACGAACGGCTCACCTACTTCCATCAAGGCCGCAACGAACGCCTGACGGACGTGTTCGGGAATGTGGTGGAAGGAGTGCTTTCGTAGGGTGGGACCAGCGGCGCTTCGCCGCGCCGGCCCACCATCGTCGTTGGTAATGATCACATTGTTTGATTGAACTGGTGGGCCGGCGCGGTCAAAGCACCGCTGGTCCCACCCTACATTGAGAGACAGATCATGTCCGACTATCGACGTTATTACGTGCCGGGCGGAACTTATTTCTTCACCTGTGTGACACACGAACGGGCACCGATTCTGACCGGCGATCTTGCTCGACGCTGTTTGCGGGAGGCGATCCTCAAAGTTCAAAACGATCATCCGTTTGAGATCGTGGCCATCGTCTTGTTGCCCGACCACTGGCATACCGTGTGGACGCTGCCTCGTGGCGACGTTCGCTATCCACTCCGCTGGATGAGGATCAAGGAAGAGTTCACCGAAGCCTGGCTCGCCGAGGGTGGAGCAGAGCGGCCTCAATCGGAGTCTCGCGCAAAACACCGCCAACGCGGGGTCTGGCAACGACGGTATTGGGAGCACACGGTGCATGACGAGGACGACCTGAAACGCTGCGTCGATTACGTCCATTGGAATCCGCGCAAGCACAACGTCGCCGCCCGAGTCCGCGATTGGGAATGGTCTTCATTTCACCGGTTCGTCCGTGAAGGAGAGTACGATCTCGATTGGGGCGGCACCGACCCCACTCCCGGTTGGAACGAACCCGAATGGGGCGAGTAACGTAGGGTGGGACCAGCGGCGCATCGCCGCGCCGGCCCACCACAACCAGAACAACACCCCAAACCACACAAGCAAAGATGGTGGGCCAGCGCTCGAAGCGAGCTTGTCCCACCCTACACTTCTGACTGGCGAAGCCCCCAGCCAGACATACCGGTGGAGTACTTCGTGAGCAACACCGCAAACACTCTTCGATTTTATCTGTACGGAACATATGGTGAAGGAAGCGATACCCTTCGCAGCAGTTCGTTCAGCTTCACTGTGGATCAGTTTCGTGACCTCGAAGTACCATCGTTCCTGATTTGGTTTCATCGAGATTCGGAAGCCACTGCCACCCTGTGCAAGATTCGACGGACTTCCAAACCCGCCGATATCGGCATGAAGGTTGAAGTCTTCGATGCTGTGAAAATCCGATTGATCTCTCACGGACTCCTAGATTCGGTTTTCCCAGATTTGCAGCAAGAAATCGGCATGTCCGGGAGAGAATCAGCGAGCGAAATGATTTTGATGCGAAGTATCTGGACGGTCCCCGACGACAAGTCTCTGTTGGTGAAGAATGCGGTCCTTAAGAACAACGCCAGTATGGTTGACGAGACCTACTTTCTGCCACAAGGGCGGACATCTGACTCAGAGCTACTCGTCCAAGCATCTGATGCGATTCATACAGGGTTTCGTATTTTTGGAATTCCGTCCCATGAGATTCCCGATCTGCTCGAACAGCAGATTCTTGATTTTGACATTGAAACGATCTTTGCGGATTCAAAGAAACTCCATGCCAGTCCGGATGGGAAACATTATTACGAACACAATGGCAAACGCCTTTATCTCCACAAGGTTGATCGCACGCTGATTGAACGCGCTCTTGGGGTCGATCTCATTTACAACTACTTCGATCAAAAGCGCCTTGTGTTTGTTCAGTACAAATGCCAGAGCGCAGAAAACGGTCGCTACTACCCTTCCAGTGATTCGAGCCACGAAGGCGAGATCAAAAGAATGGAGTCCATTCCTGGATTGGCTGATTGCCCAAACCGGTCGAACAATGAGGAAAACAGTCTTCGTTTGTGTCGCTGTCCGGTGTTCATAAAGCTGTGCAAGCGCGAAGTTGCCGATACTCACTCCATTCCCGTCGGCGTCCATTTCCCGTTGTGCGTCTGGAAATGGCTCACGGGTAGGTCAAAGGCCGTTTCGACCGGCGATGAGCCACACCTCAATAACAAACATTTTCAAGAACTCGTTCGAATGGGGTTGATCGGGTCCACCCCTCAGCAGTCGATGGACATCGAGAAGCACCTCATTCAGCGAGCCAACAATCAGCGACTCAAACTCATTTTTGAGGAACAGATGGTAAAGCCGTCTTGATTGGCCCAGCATCGCAAAACTTCGCCGCAGGCGAGTGTCCCGCGTGAGACGAACGGTGATTCCGTGACGCAATGAACAAGTGAAGTAGGGTGGGACCAGCGGCGCTTCGCCGCGCCGGCCCACCACAGCCAAGACGACATCCCCAACCAAACAAGAGACGATGGTGGGCCGGCGCTCGAAGCGAGCTTGTCCCACCCTACTTGACTGTTTGGGAACGTGGTGAAAGGCGTGATTGCGGGAGAGGAGATTGTCATGGAGTTCGAGTTTCCGCCGCTGCCGCTGGAATACACGAGAGTTCATGTGGCTCGATGGCTCTGTCTGATCTGGACGCTGCTGGCGCTCGGTTGGCTGATGAGCAAGTTCGTTCGATCGAAGGCGATTCGGGGGACTGACGCTTGGGTTTGGGTTGGCTTTCTTGTTGTGGCTGCCCTGCTGTCTTGTGCGGGATTCGGATGGTATGTCCAGAATGGTTGGTTGGTGCCGCTCATGCTCACGAACATGGCGATTGGAGTTCCGTTCACAGGGTTGATGCTGACTCTGATCTGCCGCGGGCGCAAGGCAAGCATCGGGGGCATCGCGCTTTCGCTGGGAATCAGTCTGTGCTGTGTGACGGCTGCCCAACCCGCGCCGGTCAATGCCGCTCGCGAGTCCGCCCGTCGGACGCAGTGCAAAAACGACCTCAAACAGATTGGCGTTGCGCTTCGCAACCATGAAGAGACGCATCAGCGTTGGTTGCCGCCAGTCGTTCGCGAGGAGCCGCCGGTGTCGTGGCGAGTCTCGATCCTCCCGTACCTCAATCAGGCGTCGCTGTACGCTCAATACGAACATGGTCTGGCGTGGGACAAACCTCCCAACAAGGCAATGGCCAGCCAGAAGATGTCCGGATACGTTTGTCTGTCGAACTCACGACCGCAAGATGAACAAGGCCGTTGGTACACGGCCTACTCGATGCCGACCGGTCCGCACACGGTGGGAGCAAATCCGACAGAGACGACGATCAAGGACATCACCGATGGGACGAGCAACACGCTGCTCGTTGTCGAAGCCTGCGGTGCTCAGATCATCTGGACCGAGCCGCGCGAGGTGGATGTCAGTGTCCAACCGACCGGCATCAATCTCAAAGGGAACGCGCCGGGACATTCGACGGGCTGGTTGTCGTCGTACCATGCGGGAGGGACTCAAGCCCTGATGGCCGATGGCTCGGTGAGGTTCGTGTCTGAAAAGACCGATCCCGCTTTGTTGCAGAAGCTGGCGACGGTGGATGGCGGGGAAGAGGTCGGGGATTATTGAGTTCGCGAACGATGCGTCGATTTATCCTGGCCCCAACGGGGACGGACTCGATATTCCAAGGCAACGCCTTGAGAAGGGGAAATGAATAGAGGCCGTCAGCTCGGACTGGGCGGAACTCTTCGTGTTGATCCCTCAACCGATTTCTTGAGGGTGCGCCACATCAGGGCTGATGTGATCGCGATCTCATGACGGCGATCATTTCGGCTGCGGCAACTGGTTTTGCCCGATTGGCCTTCGATGATGAAGCGATGTGATAATTCGCACGGCCAAGAGTAAGACATTTGAATGTAGCCACGTTTCGCCAGAACGTGGGGCTGTTTGAGCGTCCCGCCCGCACTCTGGCGAGGTGCAGCTACGATTCACTTCAGGCCGCGTGAGGTATAAATCGCCAAACACACTCCAACCGAACGACGCACTTGCGCTGTTGAGCGAGCCGCTGCGGGGAAAGTCTTTTCTCGACGGGTCTTGCTCTGCGCGAGTGTTGCATTGGTCTTGATCATGAGACTCGCCATGTGATGCTCACATCAGGCCCGGCCACTTCGATTTGGGAGCCTTCACACAAAGTCAGGCGGCCCCTACGCAGAGATCGACCGCACCGTTCATCTCATTCGCCCAATCCCAACCCACCGCGATCATCGTCGCCAAGATTCTTGTCCGCACAACCGTCATCTCCGTTGACACGGTTTCGAGTTACAGGCAGACTTCCGCCCACTTGTTGCGCGTTGTAGCGAGTTGACGGTGTATGAGGCCGTCATCGTTCGGAGAATCCGTGTGGAGGGTATGTCATGACGAATCGCGCTCACCGTAAAAATCGAAATGGTTCTTGGATCGTGGCAGCGGCGTTGGTCGCTTGCTTGGCGTGTTGGACAGATCGCACGGATGCCGCGTTCAATTACTACTACTACCCATTTACTCTCCATACTGAAGGTCAAGTTTGGGAAAGTAGCATGATGACAGGCTGGTGGGGATATATGTACACGTCCCCATACACGCGAACCGTTCCTCCCACCGATTTGACGCAAATCGACCCCCCGACGACGATAGTATTGCCCTCGTTAATGTCAATTAGCTGTCGCCATGAACTCAGTTTCACTCCCGCAGTAGGCACGATGTTTGTGGAAGGAAATACTCGCGACGCTCTTATGTGGGCGGGAACGGGCTGGTGGACTGTCAGCATGATTGAATATTAATAAACATTAAACAAAGCCTCCTCACTTGGTCGGCCGTTTGGTTTTGGCAAAGCGGAAGCTTGGAATCGAGAGTGCCGGAATGAAACGACGGTGTCGTACTACGGACGAAGTGGCGTTCGAGGGCCTAAGTCGGCATCATCGCAGAGGTTTTACTCTTCTCGAACTGTTGGCGTGCGTGGCCATCGCAGCACTCCTGATGTCGATGCTCGGGGCGGCAGTCATGGCCGCCCGCGAGTCAGCACGTCGGATGCAATGCCTCTCGAATCTGAAGCAGATCGGCATCGCGACTCATAACTATGAATCTGCTCATGGCTTTTTGCCCTGCTCCGGTAAGCTTGGGTTTAGGTACTTAGCGGAGGGGTTGGAGGGCCAGCCCGGCAACTGGGTGGGATTTAATTCTATTGACGAGTGTTTGAATGGCCCGTGCCCCGAGATCGGTGCTTGGAAGCGTCCCCCAATCTACCTGTGCCCAACGGACCCGGTCGGAGTACAAACGCGGAGAGCCATGTCTTATCGGTTTTGCTCAGGTTTATGGAATTCCTTTGGGGCGCGCGGTGTGAGTGATGGATATGGTACGGGCGATATTCGCTCCAAAGCGGTGATTGGTTTTCGAGACGTGTCGGATGGGCTTTCGACGACTGCGATGACCAGCGAGCAAATGCTTCCCCCAATTGCGGAGGCTCGATCCTTTGATGAACTATACGAGTCACTCACGGTGGCCGCAAATTCTCCGCTGCGATACCACTGGGAAACACCGACACCGTTTGTGATGCCTGCAGGCTTGGATGCGTTGATCGTGGCCTGCGACACGCAATTCACCGCTCCCAAGCACAACATTGGTGGTGTTTATTTCAATGAGCCGGTCGCTGCTTACGATCACGCTCGGACCCCAAATACCAGAGCCTGCTACAACGGCACCCAGAAGGACAATCAACTTCGGTTTGGTCCTTTATCCCCGCCCACGAGCTTTCATCGCGGGGGAGTCAACATGCTCATGTGCGATGGCTCCGCACATTTCGTCAGCAACTCAATTGATTCGATAGTCTGGCGTGCAACAGGGACTCGCAACGGTAGTGAGTCTCAGGCCCTGTCTTGGTAGTCAGGTGCCACTTCCGGCTTGGCGTGCAGCCGAGCAACCACGTGACTCTGGCAGCGAGGTATTCGCGGTGTGGGATTCTTTCGGGGAGAGGTTTGGGGATTTTGCGGAATGGCTTAAAGAATGGTTGGGCAAAAGGTGGCCCACCGTCGTTGGTATCATGCTGAGTCTCGTGCTGATGTGTGGCTTGTTCTGGTGGTGGATCGGGCCAGTCTACGATCCCAACCTGATGACCGTATCGAATGTTGCAATCAACGGTGTCAAGGTGTCAGAGTCTTTGCCAGACTCAGTCATTAATCGCGTGATCACATTGACCTGCACTATTCGCTCAAACGGAAAGAAATTTCTCGTCGTCGATAGCAAAGGCACGACCTACACGGGATTTATTCGAGATGAAGCTGTTTGCAAACGAGCGATCGAGGAGTCTAAGCTCGATCCCGTCTTTACTGGCGCATTTACGTCGTTCTTGAGAGCGGGGCGGAATATGCAAGGGATCACTTCAATGTGTGGCGTAAAGACCAACGAAGCGGGCGACACGGCCGACATTACGGTCAGAATCCGCGCCCCTCGTTCATCGGGGCGATATGAGCTAAAGCTAGAAGTGCTGTCTTGCGACGGTATGTTTAAGCAGGCCAACGGCGACAAGGCCTTCAAGCCGGGAACAATTTTCTGGCGCAAACCAATCACGGTCCTTGCCAAGTAATGGTAGTCAGTCGCTTTTGTGGCTCTCCGCCGTTCCTGTTGAAAGCAGTGTCTTCTGAGCGGCACGGCGCTAGCCGCCGGTGTTTTTCGCCTAGACCGGCGGCTAGGTGTCTGTCCGGAAAGTCGAAGGCCATACCTTCCGTAGGGTGGGCACTGCCACCATCAACGACCGATTGTGGTGGGCAGTGCCCACCCTACGGGTATCCGGACAGACACCTAGCGCCGTGCCGCTCAGTTCGGAATTCAACACGAATGGCGGAGAGCCGCTTTTGTTTATTTTCCCTCCAAGTCGTTCGCTTTCCGTGAGTCGCGAAAGTCAACGCAATCGCTCTGCAGATCGGGGCTTTCACTGGCGACGAAGTGTCTACCGCATCAGCGTGAGCGAGTCAGGCTGCTGAGAAAGAGAACCTCTGCGGAAGAAATGTCATCTGTCGCTCGCTCGATCAGAGTCAGATTTTGGGCGCGAACGAGCTGTCGGATGAAGTCGCTGCGTGGCACGGGAACGTCAGGGAAAGCGACCGAGGGATGGATGGCCACGCAGTCCCATTCCTGAAGTCCGAAGCTGAGCGACCAGTTCATAATCCACGAGTAGCTTCG
>JAYVOX010000195.1:0-8347 GCA_043757695.1 Schlesneria sp. | reverse complement strand
CGCGCCGAAGGGCCGAGGACCGCGCGGGCCGCTTCCGTCGTGATCTCTTTGAACTGCTTCTGCATCCAGTTGAGCAGGAAGGGACTGCCGACGGCCACGGTGAGTTGGTCATCGCGAATGGCGAGTCCGATCTTGCCCTCGAACCAGAGCGCGTAACGCTTTGGCCCCAAGAGCGACCGCAGTTCCGCGAACGCCGCTTCGACCAACGCCCCATCACACGTGAGTGTGCCGAGGGATGTTGGCTCATCGCACGCCGCAGCGCTCGACGGATCGGCAACGAAAATCGTGGGCATCTCTGCACACAGAGTCGGCGTCATGCCGGGTTGCATCTTGCCACCCCTTAACACCGCTCGATCGACTTGGCGAAGAACTCGATGCGCGTACCGCGACCGCTCCGAATTGACGGGACGGCGCGAAACACGAGAGGCAGTCGACTCATTGGACACACTCATTCCAGAACAGTCTTGTTCCAGAAAATTGCGTTTGAGGAGAGTCGCGATGGTCTCACGGCGAGGAGTTCAAATTGAAGTCGGTCGGGCTGGACCTAATGGAAGAAGTCGTGTCTCGCGAGTGAGCGATCAGCGACTTCGTTGTGTGTCACGTAGGGGGCCGATCCTAGCCTGCGTGAGGCGAGAGTCAAACGACATGAGTTCACAAAATCCGCGCGAAAAATTCTCAGTTCAGACAGCAGTGTGAAAGTCCCACAACCCGGAGAACTTGAAGCGATCAGGCTCACGCGTGTTCACGTCGCGCGGGTTGTTCACGAGTGTGCATAAGCTGTGGATTACTGTCGTGCCGAAGGAACGCGATGTCGGAGGAGGACTCGACGACGAGCCAATTCCGCGAATGAGAACTCAGCATAAACCGCATTGGCGTAGCGGTTTTGACAATCGACAGCGAGGAACATCGCGGCGCGAGATCGCTGTACGGCGAGTTGCAGACCGTGACGAAGCATCGCTCGCCCCAAGTTCTTTCCTCGCAACTCGGGCACCACGCCCATGTAAACGAGTTCGATGGTGTTCTGATCGGGATGCTCGTTCAGCAGCAGCAAGCCCGCGTCGCAACCGTCAATCAGGAAGAGCAACCACAAGCACGGATCTAAGACTCCCGGCAGCTTGTGACTCGCCAACGCTTCGGTTCCGCTGCGGAAGTCCTTCAGATCGGGACAGTCCAAGCTGTGCTGATACGACTGCTCGATGACCGCTGCGAATCGTTCGGCGTTGTCGTCGTTCCACGTTTCGATTGTGACGACGTACTGCGGGAGACGCGGTTCGAGCGCAGAGCCACTGGTCACAAGTTGCGCATCAGCAGGTTCGATTGTTCGAGCGAGGAAATACAGATCGGCTCCGTGAATGAAACCGTGTCGTTCGAGCAGCTTCGACTCAACGACATCGTCCGGCGTGAGCAACGCCTGCGCGAGTTTCGCATCGGTGGTGTCGATGAGCCGACAAAGTTCGATCATCAAGGCGTCTTCCACCGCGATCTCATCGTCCGCACCGCAGCTCACGACGGGTGGCCAGACCAGCGCGATGCCATCCGGTTGAAGCATCACGAGCGCCGCACCGACCGGGAGATCATCGCTCGTCGGTGCGGCATTGGCTTGCGCGAGAGGTGATCCGCCCGCCGATGATTCCCGCTTTGTTGCGAGGAGCAAGCCATCGAGGTTCAGGCTCCCTCGTTCAGCGGCAAGGAGCGTCTCACGCAAACGAGCCGCCTGTTCCTCAACAGGAAAACGAGCGAAGAGCAACCGGAGCGCAAGCTCCCGTCGCGACGGATCGGCAGCAGAGACAACGAGCATCGGTAATCGCTTTGTTCGAGAAGAATTTGGAACTGAGTCGGAGTCCGACTGCGATTGCCTTCATCCGTGCCCCGGCGTTGCCATCCGTGCTATTCATGCTTGGCTCAGAGAGGAGATCGCACGGATGGCAAGGCCGGGGCACGGATGAAGAAAGAGGGAGGAGGCTAACATGGAATGAGTCATCAGTGCGGGGGCAATGCCTTCAACAATTCTGAGGCGGCGGCGTGCGGATCGGTCGCGGTGAGGATGGCACCGCTGACGGCGATGCGACTCGCCCCCGCATCCATCACCATCCCAATGTTGTTGGCTTCGATGCCGCCAATGGCGAACCACGGGAGCGTGATTTCAGCGGCGAGTTGGCGGATGAAGTCCAGTCCCGCAAACGACTCGAACGACTTCGTGCCGCTGGGAAAGGTCGGGCCAACACCGAGATAGTCCGCGCCGTCGAGAACCGCTTGTCGTGCCTGTTCGATGTTGTGTGTGGAGACGCCGATCAAGCGATCAGGCCCGACGATTCGTCTCGAGTCACTGACCGACAGTTCGCCCTGTCCGAGGTGAACGCCATCGGCTTCCGCGAGGACCGCGATGTCGGGACGATCATTCACGATGAACAGGGCGTCGGCATCGCTCATCCACGCACGCAGTCGCCGCGCGTGGGTGACGAGTTCACGATCAGGAAGAGACTTCTCTCGCATTTGAATGAGCTTCACTCCTGCTGACAGCGCCGCTCGGACGACCAACTCACAACCGGATCGACATGCGGACGCCGTCACCAGTAAGTAGAGCCGCTGATCGAGAAGTCGGTCGCGCGAGAACCGCGTTCGCAGCACGGCTTTCTCGGCGGTGTAGAGGCGGTAGCGGAGTTGCTCGAATCGCCGCGCAGGCGATCGCGTCGCACCGGTTGAACACGAGTCGTCTCCGAGCAACTTGCTGAACTCTTCGAGCGTTCGTAGCGCTTCTTGAACTCGCTTGAATGACGCGCAGGCCACGTCGCTGGTGGAGCCGCGTTGGTATTCGGACGGAGTGCTGATCGAAGTTCCCACGTCGCCGAGTGTGTCTCGCGCGGCGAGCCGTTGCTTCACAGAAAGACTCGACAAAGTCGCGGCCAGTTCGTGGCGACACTCCTTCAAGAGGCGTGAGAGATGAGCGTCGTTGAGGCCGAAGCGGGCGTAGTCTTCGACGACGCGCAGTCCCTCACTGGCGCGGTTCGCAGCGGCGTCAAGAATGCGATACGTCTCGGTCGAAGGAGTGGTCACAGCGGCATTTTCCAAGGGGAGAGTAGCGGGTTGTGGTACGTGATGCCTCGCGTCAAATCAAGCTGGTTGCAAGCAGTTTGAAGGGGTGTCGTGCGCGTTCGAGGCTCCTTGCCCTCCACCAGACACGCCACTAGAATCGCCCGCCATTGGTGGTTGGGCTGGGCTGATCGTGGCGTCTTTTTCAGTCGAGTCGGTTGTCGCGATTGTTGAGTGGGATCGTTCGGCATGAGTGGCGCGTTCACCTGCCGGAGCGATCCCAAAGCGTTGAAATGTAGCGTCGATTGGCTCAACCGTGACGTATCCTTAGCCCGGCGGTCATCCTGCTTTCAACGACCTTCCTCAGCAAGCTGGTCGTCCCTTCACACCTAGCTCCACTCACTCCTAGTTCAACCCAGCAGTTACGGTGGGACAGCCCACTCTCCCCACTTCGGAGGCTTCCTTATGTACGAGCGATTTACTGATCGCGCCCGCAAGGTTATGCAACTGGCTAATCAAGAAGCCCAGCGGTTCAACCACGAATACATCGGCACCGAGCACATTCTGCTCGGGCTGGTGAAAGAAGGTTCCGGGGTTGCAGCCAACGTGCTGAAGAACCTGGAAGTCGATCTTCGCAAGATTCGGTTGGAGGTCGAGAAGATCGTTCAATCGGGACCAGACATGGTCACGATGGGCAAGCTGCCGCAGACGCCTCGCGCCAAAAAGGTGATCGAGTACGCGATGGAAGAGGCTCGCAACCTCAATCACAACTACGTCGGCACCGAACATCTGCTGCTCGGTTTGATACGCGAGCAAGAAGGTGTGGCCGCACAAGTCTTGATGAACCTCGGGCTGAAGCTCGAAGACGTGCGTGAAGAAGTGCTGAACCTGCTCGGTCACGGCATGGATGGCGGCGAAGGGGGGGGTGGCACCGGCACTCAAGAACGGAGCGGCGGTGGCGGTGGGAGCGGAAGTAGTGGCGGCGGCGGTGGTAAGTCGGGCAAGAGCAAGACGCCGGCCCTCGATAGTTTCGGCCGCGATCTCACCGAGTTGGCTCGTCAGAACAAGCTCGACCCCGTCATCGGTCGAGCCAACGAGATCGAACGCGTCATTCAAATTCTCTGCCGTCGCCAGAAGAACAACCCCGTACTGCTCGGCGAAGCGGGCGTGGGCAAGACCGCCATCGTCGAAGGCTTTGCCCAGATGGTCGTCAGCGGCGAAGTTCCCGAACTGCTGCGCGACAAGCGCATCGTGGTGCTGGACCTCGCGATGATGGTCGCCGGAACCAAGTATCGCGGTCAGTTTGAAGAGCGCATTAAGGCCGTGATGAACGAAGTCAAACGGGCGAAGAACACGATTCTGTTCATCGACGAACTTCACACGCTGGTCGGTGCCGGCGGGGCCGAGGGAGCGATCGACGCTTCCAACGTGCTCAAGCCGGCTCTGTCGCGCGGTGAGATTCAGTGCATCGGAGCCACGACGCTCGACGAGTTCCGCAAATACATCGAGAAGGACGGAGCGCTCGAACGCCGCTTCCAAAACGTCATCGTCGAACCGCCGTCACCGGCGCAGACGATTGAGATTCTCAAGGGTCTCCGCGACCGCTACGAACAACACCATCGCGTCCAAATCACAGACGACGCGCTCGCAAAGGCCGTCGAACTTTCGACGCGCTACATCACCGCGCGCTGTCTGCCTGACAAGGCGATCGATGTCATCGACGAAGCGGGTGCCCGCATCCGTCTCAAATCCATGGTTCGTCCGCCAGACCTCAAGGAAATCGAACAGGAAGTTGAACGGCTGAACACTCAAAAGGAAGAGGCCGTCGCCAACCAAGACTTCGAGAAAGCCGCGTCGCTGCGCGATCAGGCTGACAAGCTCAAGAAGAAGAAGGAAAGCCTGAACAAGGACTGGCGCGAGAAGTCCAAAGAGAAGGACGGCGTCGTCGATGCCGAGGTCATCTCGGAAGTCGTTGCCAAGATGACGGGCATCCCGCTGACACGGCTTTCCAGCGAAGATGCTGTCCGTCTGATGGGGATGGAAACCGAATTGCATCGTCGCGTGGTCAGCCAGAACGAAGCGATCAAGCAAGTGGCGAAAGCCGTGCGCCGCAGTCGCAGCGGGCTGAAGGATCCGCGTCGTCCGACCGGTGTGTTCTTGTTCGCCGGTCCAACCGGTGTGGGCAAGACGCTCTCCGCGAAGACGCTCGCCGAGTTCTTGTTCGGCGATCAGGATGCTCTGATCCAGATCGACATGAGCGAGTACATGGAGAAGCACAACGTCAGCCGACTGATCGGTGCCCCACCGGGATTTGTCGGCTACGAAGAAGGTGGTCAACTCACTGAGAAGATTCGCCGCCGACCGTATGCCGTGGTGCTGCTCGACGAAATCGAGAAGGCTCATCCCGATGTCTTCAACATGCTCCTCCAGATCATGGAAGAGGGGCATCTGACCGACAGCTTCGGCCGCAAGGTCGATTTCAAGAACACCGTACTCATCATGACGACCAACGCCGGTGCGCTGGCGATCAACAACGAGTTTGGTTTCGCGCCCAAGGACAATGACACCAGCTACGACCGCATGAAGGAGCGGCTCCAGCACGAACTCGAACGCGAGTTCAAGCCGGAGTTCCTCGGCCGTCTCGATGAAATTGTCGTGTTCCGTTCGCTCAATGAAGAGCATCTGAAGCAGATCGTGGAGATCGAACTGTCGAAGGTTCGTGAGCGTCTCGCCGAGAAGGGCCTGGCACTGATCCTGACCGACGAAGCGAAGCAGTTCATTATCAGCAAGGGGAACGCGACCGAGTACGGGGCACGACCATTGCGTCGAGCCATCGAGACCTACGTCGAAGACCCGCTCTCCGAGAACCTGCTTCAAGGGGCATTTGTAGGTCACAACACGATCACCGTTCGGGCCAAGGAAGTTGGCGACCAAAAGCAACTCGACTTCGAGCCATCGACGGTTGAGTCAATCACGGAAGAACTCGCTGTCGTCGGTGCCGATGCCGATGCCACGTAGTTCGTTCGCGGATTGAACGATCAGATTGGTCACGAATGAGGCCTTGGCGAGCCGCACGCCGTAAGGCTGCGGGTTCTCGATCGCCGCAGGTGAAACCCGCAGCCTTACGGCATGCGGCTCGCCTAAAACACATCACTCGTGGCCGCGCGAGGTATAACGAAACCAGCCCGGCGAGAAGACTCTCGCCGGGCTGGTTGTGTTTCGTCATCGCATTCAGGGCGAACGCTGGAACTCGAATAGGAGACCTTCGGTCGGGCGTTTCGGCGGGGCCGGGAGACCCGCGCCGAACAGGCCTCTCGTCTGACTCGAAGTCAGTAGGACCACTCCACACCGAGACTGAAGGTTCCGTTCGTGTAAGTCGAGCGGCGATCTTGGAGCTGAGGGTTCACGGGGAACGCTTGCCAGTTGATCGTTTGCGCCGGTCGGTAGACAGACCCCAGCACGAGGAACGTGTAGCCCGCTTGGAACTCGGCAGCCCGCATGATGGAAGAATTTCTCAGGATCGGCAGATTCTCAAACGCATGAGTCTTCATGAAGATCGACTGCTCAAGCATCGGGGAGAGAAACGAGGTTGTGTCTCGGCTGGCGAAGGAGGTCGCCGCGATGTCGTCGCGAGGCATAATCGGAATCGTTCGACCATTCCGAGCATAGAAGGCATCACCAATGTTGTTGCCACTGAGCTTACGAGTGGCGTTGTTCCCCAACACTCCCACTTTTGTCTGCGTCCAAATCTTGAAGGAGTCGCCACCCAAATCGAGCCTCAATCCGGCTTCTGGGCCGAGCAATTGCGACTGAGCTCTCGACAATAGATGAGAAGTCATCACGTTGGGGATGGAGAACAGCGGATCGAATGCGACGGGGCCACCGACAGCACTACGTAATGTCGTGTTTCCACCGGCTTGCAACGATGCTCCTTGGACGCTGTAGCCCATTCCGCTGTCGGCACCATTGAACGCGAACTGCTCGATGAGATTGACGTAGCGAACACCCGCAATCGGGCGAATCATCATGCTCGATTGGTCGTAGATCGGGGTGCCGTACCAGTCGAGATTGGTCCCCATAATCTGCGATTCAAACCGGAGTCGGTAGTACAAGTCAAAGGGCTGAACGACACCGGGATGGAGATCACCGTCCGAATCCGCACCTTGCAGGGGGATGCCGGTGAAGGCGCGAATTTTCGACTGATTGTATCCTGGAAAAGCCGACAGTACGGGATCGTAATCTAGGCCCAAGCCGCTGTTGTAACTTCCCGTGCTGTTGTTCAACCAAAAGGCGGAGGCCTGAAACCCGGTTTGATCTGGGTTGAACCAACCCCAAGTGGTGCGCAGTCCGCCCGCTCGATGGGGATTGGAAATGTCAATGAAGTTTCGTGGGGTGAAGATTTGAATATCACCGGTTTGTGCGTTGTTTCCGCCCCCGCCAGCGGTCGCGATGGTGAACCGATCGGGCGTGTTGATGTTCGTCGCGAAGCTAATGCTCTCGAAGAACTGCTGATTCTGATTAACGATCACCTGACCGGGGATGTGCGGGATGAGATTCACCCCGTGCGCTCCGACGAGCGCGTCACTGCCCAGAGCCGTTCTGCCGATGAGAGCCTCGGTTGAGAAGTAGAACTGGCGACGACCGGTGATCTGCCGGTTGAACCAAGTCCCGTTCTCGTAGGTCGTCTGATCGACGGCTGGCCCCATGTACGGAGAGACGTTGGGCCACGCATTGGCCCCCGGCGGATAACCCGCTGACTCCATCCCCGTCATCGACTGCGGAGCTTGTCCGTAGTTCGAGTTGTACGGAGGCGGAAGCATCCCCACAGCGTCTGGATTGCCAGGCCCGAATTGCTGAAACGGAGGCTGTTGGGCTTGCGCCGTCAGTCCTCCCGCTACAGCGAGACAGCCACTCAATAATGTCTTCAACCATTGCCTTGTCCGCATCAGTCGTTCCCTGATTTGAACGCCGTGAGCCGGAACTGCGTGAGCCGCGATAGCTCAACACGGGCGCGAAAATCCGCGCTTACCGACTCTATCGGACTGACGACTTGGCAATCTGTATCGAATGTTCTGAAGTTACCGAAAATCGCGATTGTCCGGACTGTGGGAATCGTACTGAAAATGCAAGCGGCTCCTCCTGCCGATCCCCGCGCACTGAGGACAGGCGTATCAATCACTATCCGGATTTGGTGAGCCGAACGCCGTGAGGCCACGGGTTTCTGGCGGTGTCGAAGCACCCGCAGCCTCACATGCGGCTCACCAAATGTCTCAATGTCCACCGTGCGAGATTTAGTAACCCGCAGCGTCAGCGAGGG
>JAYVOX010000194.1:0-8355 GCA_043757695.1 Schlesneria sp. | reverse complement strand
GCCCGGCCGGCGCAGCAGATTGATTGGCAGGCCTACCCGGTGAATCCTCACTTGAAGACCGATCGCACGACCTATACGAATAACATCCTCAGCTTCGGTGTCGAGTGGGCATACTAAAAAGTGGGCATACTAAAACTGGTGACGATGTCGCGGCTGCCGAGGCTGTCCCACACGGCCCCCGCCGCTTCGGCATCGGAAACTGCCGTCTGATTCGACCGGTCGCCCTGCGACCTCAAGTCCACTCGTGCCGCAGGGCATTTCGCGGGCTGAGGACAACACCACGCTTGCCGACAACGATGTGATGAGCCGTTCGCGATGCCGCCCTTCCGCCGAGCGGTCACCTCGGATTTCGGAGTTGATGAACGGACCAGTCAGTTCTCGCACGAAGACCAAATTCCTCGCTCGCATCCGCGAGACACCCTCGGACTCGATCTGAAGTCAGTCGTTCCAAGTTCCGGTCGAACGGAGCTGTTTTTACTCCGAATCTTTACTCCGAAGGAGTTGCGTCCCATCGCCCAGGGTTGCCCGCGCAGGCGGGCTACCCTGGGATGAGGAGAGCCTGCCCGGCCTACCCTGAAAGGGTTGCGCCATTCGGGAAATCGCGATGACGGAACCCTTTCAGGGTACATGACACGTCTCATCCGCAACCCAGGGTAGCTCGCTGTCGCTCGCAACCCTGGGCTATGTGACAGAACTCCGTTGGAGTAAAGACAAAGCCAAATCGACCAAACTTGGAACTGCTGAAATTGGGCCACCGGGCCGAAATGTGAGCCTGTTTGCGAGACGACGCCTGTCCTCACATTTCCCTCGCTGACGCTGCGGGTTACTTGGCCATGAGACCAAAACTCGCAAGTTCAAGAACTTCGTTTCGGGCCCGTTTGAAAGGCACCTCATCATGAGTCGCACTCGATCCAAATCGAAGACATTGCCGCCTGGGCGGCGGACGACGAGTCCCGTTCACTCCGCAGTCGGAACGCGCGGCTTCACGCTCGTCGAGATGCTGGTCGCGGTGACGCTCGTGCTGATCATGATGAGCATGTTCGCGGAGATCTTTCAGATCGCGGGTGGCTCGATCGCGAAGACGCGCGGCCTGGCCGAGAACGATCAGCGGTCGCGAACGCTGCAAACGATCATCAAGGCCGATCTCGACAAGCGGTCGTTTCGCTGGGTCTACCCGTTCGCCGCCGATGAAGATGCCGCCGCCGTCGAATCCAACATCGGCAACCGGCAGGGCTACTTCGACGTCTCAGAGAACAACCCGTACAACTCGCTGGACGACGTGTTGCAGTTCACGGTGGTCTCGACCATCACCAGCCGCAACAAGGACGAGTCACCCTACTACGGCCAGGCGCTCAAACTGGCGGGCAACTCAACCAGCTACAAAAATCAGCCGGATTACGACGATCTCCAGTGGGGCAACAATACGGCGGATTCGACCGTGGCCGAGTTGGTGTACTTTGTCCGCAATGGCAATCTTTATCGTCGGCAATTAATGATTCGCGAAGCGGCCTCCGGTTCGGATCCAGAGCCGGATGATTACCCGGCCAACAATCCCGCCCGGCACGTGTTTGATCCGACACTACCGCTCGCTGCCGCTGCCGCATTTCAGTATTTGCCCGGCACTAGAACCTTTTGGGCGGACTATGACTTTGCGGCGCACTACGACGAGAACGCATCCAACGTGCCGACCGGCACGCATTTCCTGGGCACCAATTCGTTGAACAACGGCGGCTTAAGTATTGGTGCCATCGCAGCACCGTTTCGACGCTACGGTCACTATCACATCGGAAATGGAGTGACGAGCGGTCACGCCGGGCGTCCCAAAGAATTTGTCGCGAACACAACTGCGGCCGATTTCATTGGCCGATTCACGTTGCAGGAATGTTCCGATCCCGACTTCCAGTATCCGCACGGCAAGACTTCCGGCAACCGGATTCCTACCAACCCGGTTTTGGCGCTCACACTCGATCCGAATGACAAGACGGTCAATGGACCGGATGATTTCGGTCAGGGGTCTCGTCGCGGCGAAGACCTGTTGCTGTCGAACGTCCATGCGTTCGACATCCTGGTGTGGGATGAGAACTACGGGGGCTTCGTCAACATCGGCGACCCGAACCTGCCCGCCACTTCGGACTATTCCCTGACGAAGCGCAAGAACAACAGCTATGGCCCGCGCGTCACCGAAAACACGGCGCTGTTCGCAACCAACGCGGTCTTTGACACGTGGCATCCTCAACTCAACATTGATGGTGCGGTCGGCAACGACGAACCGCCGTTCCACCCGATTACTTTTCGCCCGGACTATGCCCCGTACACGGGCTATACCGAGCCGACTCCCAATAACGGCCCGAGGCCAAAAACTTGGACGGAAAACACGGCGTTTCTGATCGGCGATATCGTGTTCCCGACGGCGGCCTACCTTCCGGCGGGCACGAGTACGCCGTTCTATTATCGCTGCGTCGATAACACGAAAGCCGTCAAGCCCACGAAGAAGAAGGGAAAGGGGTCGGGCAACGTTGGCCACAGCGGTCTCAATATCGGTGACGAGCCGATCTGGCCGCGTGCGGCGGGCTTGGTCGTGGAGGACAACGCCCTCAGTTGGCAGGCGGTGGACAATCGCAAGCCGCTCAAGGCGGTCAAGCTGGAGATTCGCTTCGTCGATCCTTCGACTCAACAACTGCGACAACTGACCATTATTCATTCGCTGGCGGACTGAGCATCAAGCAAGTAGGCGTAGGGCCGGTTCTACCGGCCGGTGAACGCAGGCGCGGCCGGTGAAACCGGCCCTACCAGACTGGTGGACTGAGCATTAAGCAAGTCAACTTTGGAGTGCGGCGATTCATCACCGCTTTCTTTTCTCTGGCTCCAACTCTGCTGACGTTGATCGACCCGGACGGTTGAGCCAGAAAGGAAAGCGGCGATGAATCGCCGCAGTCCAAATGAAACCCCTTTTTTCTGCGGGCCCAGGCAGATGAGATTGGAAACCCTGACCATGCCACGTACACATCGCTCGAATCGAACCCGACCTCACCGGACCACTGACAAACGGCGCGGTTCGACGCTGCTGATCGTGATGGTGTTGATGGGGATGCTGGCGCTGCTGGGAGTGCTGTTCTATACGTTCTCGGCCCAGGAGCGGAGCAACGCCGAATACTATTCGGAAGCGGCGAAGGAACACGGCGAACCGAGCCTCGATGCCGACGTATTGTTCGACTTCGCGCTGGAACAAATCATCGTTGGGACGAACCCACAGTTCAAAAACAGCATGCTGTGGGGCAGTCGCCACTCGTTGCTGTCGAACGCACTCGGCTTCGGCCTGCACAAGCCGGGAGACCTGCACCCGTTCAACGGTGAGGGGGTCAATGTGATCTTCGACGCTGCGGGCAACGTCGCCGTCGATCAGAACCGGAACGGTCTGCCCGATGACGGCACGGCCGGTGAGTCCGACAACCGTTACCTGCTGCTCTACAACGATTCACCGGCAGCACAGAACGAGGATTTCAATAAAAATGGGAACCTCGATGCGGGTGAAGACCTCAACAACAACGGACAACTGGATGTCCTCGTCGAACGACCGCTGACTGCCGAAGATCTGAATGGGAATGGAATTCTCGATGCGGGTGAAGACACCAACGGCAATGGCGTATTGGACCGTCTCTATCCGCAGAGCGATGTCGGCTACACCTATCCCGACATTAACAACACCTTCCTGTGTTATGTCAGCAAGGTGCGGGATCAAAACGGAAACGTCCATCAGGTTGTCAAGCCGTCGTACCTCGCGCCGGGCATCCTGCGAAATGCGGGCGGGGCACCCAACACGAACTGGTATCAGGATGCGACCACGGCGGCGCGGAGCATGCGCGCCCATCCCTATCACCTGTTTGTTCCGGCCAAGACCTCCTCGGGAATCACGGTGAACCGATATCTGACCAACGCCGAGGCCACGTCGCTACTCGGTCCGACGGGATACGGATTCCCGTTTACACCGATGGCGAACAGCTATCGAACCGCGCCCGCCACCGCTCCGACCGGAACGGCCTATCTCACGGGCAAGATGGGAGCCTATAGCAAACTATCGGCCACACCTGCGGCGGCGGCTCCGAACGGCGACGATCCGGTCGAGTTCGATTACGACAACGACGGTGACAGTTTCCGCGAGGCGATTCTGATGGACCTTGGCCACTGCGTCCGATCCGATGCGGCGGGAAAGAAATACGTGCCCATGTTTCTGATCACGATTCACGAGTTGGATTCGTTGATCAACCTCAATGCACACGGCAACCTCGCCAAGATTCTGTTCGGGCCGAACGATGCGTCGGCAGCTTCGACTCTGGTCAGCAATACGGCGAACCCGTTTGGCTGGGATACGTCGGGCACGCCCGCGTTTTACTCGATCTCGCAGTCCAATCTCGGAATGGGACCATCGGAGGTCAATCCATTCTGGGCGCTGAATGCTCGTTACGGCACCGATGGCGGCGGGGCGGGGTTCACTCAACATCAGGCGTTCTTCGGTTCGACGCCCACGCTGCTGAGCGGCGCGAATCCGCCGTGGGGCGAGACCGCCAATATGGAACTGTTGTGGGCCAAGATCGGGCGACCTCAGTATTCCGGCGCGTCGATCGCGGACTTGTATCCCGGCGTCTACGGCGAAGAGGGACGGCTGTATCAGGCCATCACCGGCGGTTCTGTTTCCAACACGGGGGGGCAGACGCTGCCGCGACCCGGCACTTCGCTGCAAGACGACAACGGAGATGTCTTTGAAGGACAGGCCCAAGCCGCATCGACCGCGAACCCGTTTCCTTCCTTCCAACATCCGCTCGATTACACCGGACTCGGTTCCTACCTGAGTAACGCCAGTCCCAAGCAGATCAATTGGTCCACGTCCGGTGCCAACCGCTGGATCGCCTACAATCGGTACGGCAGCAACATCGCGACCCCCTCCGCCAGCAGCAACGTGAAATGGGGTCAGAAGTCCGGCCTGATGACGAACACTCTGACGCAGGGCTTGGGTGATGACCCCAATGAAGTCGGTTTCTATGCCGAGGACAAACGCGATATCGACAACGTCTTCAAACCGGATGAGATGCTCTACCTGCAATCGTCGAAAAAGGCTGTGGACGATCTGAAGGTCTCGACCCGCCTGTCAAAACTGCTGCCGTTCAACTTCTCCAACACCATCGCCGACAATGCGCGCGGCGTGAACATTCGCAAGAAGTTCACGACGCTCAGCAACGACCGTAAGAGCTTCGGACTCCCCTCCGTCGCCACCGGTGCGAGCTACGGGCGAGCTTGGGAATTCAGCATCGATCCCACGTCGGGCAAATCCACCTTTCCACCTCAGTTCGGTGCGATTTCCCGCTTCGCAACCACGGCACTTGCCGAGGATCCGTTTCGTCAGGCGGTGCGATACCTGTTGGAGATCGAAAAGGAAGGCACACAGCCAACGTCGCCCCGGCTGCAACGCAAGCTGAGCCTCAACCAGTTGCTGACGGGAGCGAGCAGCAGCCAGATCGACTTCCGTACACTGACCCCGCACCCGGAAGACCCCGGCGCGGCGACCATCAATTCCGTGGCCAACGTGACGGTCTATCCCCCGACGACAACAGCCGGGTATGAGTACTGGGCGCGGCGCGACCGCCAGCAGATGGCGCGCGACATCTACGTCCTGCTGTATCTGCTCGGGCACGGCAATGACGCCACCAACACCGCGACCACGGCCTACAACACCGCAGTCGTCTACACGGATGCTCAACTTGCCGAGATGGCGCACTTCGCCGTCAACCTCGTCGATGCCATGGACCGCGACAACATCATCACGCGGTTCGAGTACGACAAGGATTTGAGCAACGGATGGAACCTCGATGACGATGCCTACACCACGTCGGGCGAGACCGACCGCGCCGAAGTCTTCGGTGTGGAACGGCTCGATCTGTCGATCAGCGAAGGGCTGGCCTTTCAAACTGCGGCGCTCGCGATTGGCAACCATCCCGCGACTTCGTACGACGACATGATCGCTCACTACTTTGGATTCGTCGAACTGTACAACCAGAGTCCATTCGACGTGACCTTCGACAACAAGGAAGCGTGGCAGGTGGTGATCACGAGTACGACGCGCACTTGGGAACGTGCTTTGAGTTTGAAGACCGATGCGGGCAACATCCCGTCTGGCCAGCGGTACACGATTGGCTCGGCCAACTCCGATATTGGCGCGATGGCCCCCGGCAAGAGCATCTTCCGGGTCGATCCCAACTGGATCGTGGGGGGAACGCCCGACTTCACTCTGCAGACCAATTGGATGGCCCCGTATCAGCAACCGATTTCCAGTGCTCCCGCGATCAAGGGATTGGATCTGCTGGATGGCACGACACCCCCCGCCACGACGTTCCGGATCGAAGACGAATCCGGAATCGACACGACCAGCTCCGCTGTGGGTTCATGGATGAATGCCTTCGCCGGTGGAGCACATCTCGGCGAAACCTTGCAGTTGGTGCTGCGCCGCCGTGCTCATCCCACGCGGACCCGTCTGCCGTTTGCGGATCGCAATGACAATCCGTGGGTCGAAGTAGATGTCATGACCCTCGATACGATGACGAATAATTCGTTCAACTTGTTGACAGCGGTGGATCCCAGCGCGCTGATTAAGACCCAACTCCGAAGGCTGACGAGCTTCGAGCGGCCTCAACCGCTCGCACAGGATTCTACAGTCGCTCACCCAAACGCCACCGAGCAGGCGAACTCGCTGTCGGCCGCCAACAGCAATGCGGCCCCTACGTTCGATATCTGGCAACCGCATTTCGATCGCGACTTCGCCTCTGTGATGGACCTGTTGCTGCTGCCCGTCTGTGGTCCGGATAAAGTCACGGCGTACATGAAGGGAATCAACAAGGAAACACCTCAAGGGCAGTTGAGCAGCGCCGCATTAGCCGCCAAGTCTGCGGCAGCGAAATTCCTGCTGCCCGAGCATCCGTCGAACTTCGGTTCGGCAACGCCCGACCGCACGAAGGACAATCGCTGGCATCGGCTGTTGGAGTTTCTCGAAGTTCCGACGCGCACCAATCGCAACATGACCATCGGCACGGACATTTCCATTCCGCGCGTTCCGGGGCGCATGAACCTGAACACGTTCCGCTACGCGGACAACTTCGCCGCGCTGTTGGATGACTCGCGCAACCTCACTTTCAAGATCGACGGGACCAATCCTGCTGGCGCGGTGGTCCATCAGGTCGCTGAGGACGCGGGCGAGTTGTACGACCAGTTCGAGGGAACGAATCGCGACTGGTGGGATCAGTTCCTGAAGAGCCGCGACCGGATCGATCCCTACTGGTCGGGCACGGTCAGTGTTCCGTTGCCGGGTTTGCCCGGCTCGAATCCCTTCCGAAGTTTGGCAGAAGTGGGCTACACCGCGTCCGGCGGCGTCAAGCACGCCAGTGTGGAAAGCACAGTTCTCAGAAGCCTTCCCGCAGACACCGCCGTTGCCGGAAGCAAGCGGCGTCTCCTTGAAATCGGCAATGCGGCCGAACACTCGGGCGGCTCTGTCGATCCGTACATTCGCAACCGCCTGTTGTCAAAGATCGCGGGCAACACCACGACCCGCAGCAACAGCTTCGCGATCTTCATCTCGGTCAAGTATTTTCAAGCGGTTGAAGACAACACCACCAACCCCAGTGTCCCCGCGATTCGGATTGGTGGCCCGCTCAACGGCCTGCCCGAACCCGAACACCGTGGCTTCTTCGTCGTGGATCGCTCGAAACTCGAAAAGGGTCAGGTCTCGGGAGGAACTCGCTACGACTTCCGTGACTTCGTTGAATACCGGAAGACGCTGCAAACACAGTAATCGTTTTGGCGAATGCGGGAGTGGGTGGCTATGACTTCCGGAACGTTATTGATTACCGACGTATCATCCAGACGCAGTGACGCAGAATGGTTCAGGGATTGATGGAGTGGTGGCCGATGAGGTGGCTGGAACCGGGTGGTCAAGGACTCGGGCTGTTGCGGGTTTTCTGGCTGGAATCATGGGGGGTTTGGCGACAAGGATGGTTGAGAAACTTGGGAGCAGCAAAGAAATGGTGGCTGTGGTACGCTAACTGCCAAGAGAGAGTTTTGTCGGGGAGTGCCACACGAACTCCCCGGCTCGCGAATGACGTTGAGGCAGTCGGTTGTTACAAAAGACTCGCTGCCGACAGTCGGTTGAAAAAGCAGTCGGTTGAAAAAGTCGCTCGCAGCGTGAGCAAGGGAAGTTATCCCTCTCGCGGCCATGAGTGAGATGTTTTAGGCGAGCCGTGTGCCGTAAGGCCACGGGTTTCTGCAACGATCAAGAACCCGCAGCCTTACGGCAGGCGGCTCGCCAAAGTCTCA
>JAYVOX010000193.1:0-2281 GCA_043757695.1 Schlesneria sp. | reverse complement strand
TCGCGGCCGCTGCCGGTGTACTTGGGCTTGCCATCGGGACCGGTCTCCACGACCAACTGCCCGTCCACTTTGCAGAGCTTCCCTTCGGAGTGCGACCGGAGATCGAAGTCACCGCGATGAGCGACTCCTTCCAGCTCACCAAACGAGCCTGCTTCGAGGAACGGGAAAGCGTATTCGAGGTCCGCAGTACCGACGGAGTAATGAGCCAACTCTTCCTTGGCGTGCTCACGCAGGATGAGGTTGTTTTTCGAGATGCCATGCGTGATGTACCAGTTGTAGCGCCGGTCGCGCCAGTACTGATACCACGCGAGCGACTGACTGGGGTGACAGAAGAACTCCATCTCCATCTGCTCGAACTCACGCGAGCGAAACGTGAAGTTGCGCGGTGTGATCTCGTTGCGAAAGCTCTTGCCAATCTGAGCGACCCCGAACGGAATCTTCACGCGGCTGGAGTCACAGATGTTCTTGAAGTTGACGAACATCCCTTGCGCCGTCTCGGGACGCAGGAAGGCTTTGTTCTCTTCGGAATGGAGTGCACCGGTGTGCGTCTCTAGCATGAGATTGAACTGGCGCGGTTCAGTGAGTTCGCCACCGCAGGTCGGACACGGTGTCTGCAAGCCCGTCATGTTGAGTTGTTCAGTAGCGAGGTATTGCAGCAGAGTCGCAATCCCCAGAATCGCTTCTGGCTCCTTTTTGTGTCGCTCACTGAGCCACGACAGCGTGACTTCGGGATTGCGAACCAAGGCCAGTCCGGGCGCGAGCTTCTTCGCTTTGGATGACTTCGCCCATTGAAGCAGCTTGATGCTATGGAAGGTCAGCGAGTCCGCTGTGGGACCGGGATCGCAGAGTTCCGCAATCGCCGTGGCCCATTCGGCATCCTTGAGCATGTCACCCACATGATCGGCGCGCACGTGCTTTTGGCACTGCTTGCACGACTGCAGCTTGTCGCAAAACAAATCGAAGTGGCCCGACACTTTCCAGACTTGCGGGTGCATCACGATCGACGATTCGAGGCCGACCATGTCGAAGCTCGACGGCGCGCCGGGCAGCGTCGAAACTTCGTCGTGCGCGGTAATCATGTCGGACCACCACGCCTGTCGCACGTTGCGTTTCAACTCAACGCCGAGCGGCCCGTAGTCCCAGAAGCCGTTCAGGCCGCCGTAGATTTCCGACGATTGAAATACGAACCCACGCCGTTTGGCGAGAGCCACGATCTTGTCCATGCGATTTTCGACAGCCATGTCGGGAAGCCTTTCAGAGCAGGGATCAGGGTGCAGGAATCAGGGTGCAGGAATCAGGAAGCGTGATGGACTTGTTTGACTTGTCGTACTCGGGAACGAGGTCAAACAGATCATAAGTGGCCGCGCGAGTGATCTGTTCATCGAAGCCGAGTCGCAGACAGTTGCGACCACCGCGACTCATGCGCAACGCTTCGTCAATCGCCTCGGGATCGTTATCCACCGGAGCCGCCGCGCGGAACCAATAGTGGTCGAGAGCGAGTTGCGTTTGATCGTCATCGCAATCGAAGTCGTCGCCCACGCCGTATTCGTCGGCCCAAACTTGCAAGCGGTGACAGATGCCTCCCGCGCAAAGGACATCTTCCAGCGAGACGCGTCCCATCGTTCCCGCGCAGATCAAGTGAATCGGTCGCGTGTCCGCGACGAGCGTGTTCACCACCGCTTGCAGGTTGACGAACGCGCCAATCAAAATCCGATCGGCTTCAGCGGCACGCAGCAACGCCCGCGTTCCGTTCGACGTGGTGAACACGATGGTCTTGTTCGCCACTGCTTCAGACGTGTACGCGAGCGGATTGTTATCGAGATCAAAGCCGTCGATCAGGAGTCCATCGCGTTCGCCTCCCAATAGGACGCTGCCCGCTGGCAGGCCACTCGCCCGATGACGTGCTTCGTCCACTTCGCCCACAGGGAGAACGGCTTTCGCCCCACTCGCCAAAGCGTGAACGATGGTCGTGGAGGCCCGCAGAATATCCAAGACGACGGCGATTCCGCCTCGAACTTCTTCCGGCTCAAACAGCTTCGGCAGCAGGTGTACTTTCACGTCGCGAGTCATGCGGCGGATGATAGATAAAGGTCGCACAGGCTGCCACCAATGATGTTGGCATCACCAGTGGCAGCACCGCAGTCCATCTTGCCTGTTGGCGATGTCTAACACGAGACGGGCAGGCTCCAAACCGGCTTCACAACAGCCGTGCTCAATCATCCAATTCGTGAGCCACCAAATCCGCGTAGGTCTCGCGGCGACGGATGACTTTCACCGTCGA
>JAYVOX010000192.1:0-8369 GCA_043757695.1 Schlesneria sp. | reverse complement strand
GAAAATCCCTCTCCCGGCTTCGCACTCGGCGAGGGACCGATTGGCCTCGCGCTGGCCGTGGCCGAACAGATGCGGCTTGTCGATCAGTTCGATCACGTCTTTGCGGTCCTCAACGATGCGCAGGCATCGGGATCGGTGAGGAGTCTCGCGGCGACTGCGGCCATGTCGCTGAACCGACTTCGTTCGCTACCCGCACTCGGAACACTGATGACCAACAACGCGGAACCGGCCGCGTTGAGGTTGTCACTCGCGCAGCAGTTGGGATCGGTCGATGACGAATCTGCACGGAAGAGCCTCGGCACGGCATTGGCCTCCGCACCGGCGTCGCTCCAACAACCGATCGCCCTCGCGCTGGCGACCACTCGGCCGGGAGCCGACTCATTGTTGACGCTGGTCTCCACGGGAAAAGCCTCGGCGCGGCTGCTGCAAGACAAGCCGGTCATCGACCGACTCAAAGCGACCTCGCTGCCGGACCTTGATGCGCGTTTGAGCGACCTCACCAAAGACTTGCCCGCGCCAGATGAGCGGCTGAAACAACTGATCGCAAAGTTCACGGCGAGTCAGTCCACGTCGCTTGCGTCACCAGAGCCAGACGCACTCGCGAAGGGAGCGGCTCACTTCAAGAAGGTCTGCGCGAACTGCCACAGACTGGGAGCCGACGGTGGGAAGGTCGGTCCGCAGTTGGACGGCATCGGCCAGCGGGGACTCGATCGGCTGCTGGAGGACATCCTCGACCCGAACCGCAACATCGACGCGGCCTTTCGCGCGACGACGATCTCGACGAACCAGGGCCAAGTCATCACGGGCCTGAAGCTGCGCGAAGAAGGGACCGCCATCATCCTCGCCGACGCACAAGGCAAAGAGGTCCGCATCGAAAACGCCGACATCGACGAATTCCGCCTGACGGCCCTCTCACCGATGCCGTCGAACGTCGTCGAGCAAATCGGCGAACAGAACCTGCCCCACCTGATCGCGTTTCTGCTCAGCCAGCGTCAGCCGGTGAAGGAACCGCAGAAGTAGCGACACCTCACTCATCAGCCCACGGTGCGAGATTAGCGAGCCGCATGCCGTAAGGCTGCGGGTTCTTGATCGATGTCGGAAACCCGTGGCCTTACGGCACACGGCTCGCCAAGACATTTATCTCGCGGCGGTGAGCGGCATAAGCTACCGATACGGCTTCATCCTCACGGAAAGACCGACATGAACAATCCAGTCCGGTAGGGTGTGTGGAGTCTTCCGAACACACCGTGTCTTTGGCCTGAGATGGTGCGTTCGGAAGACTTCACGCACCCTACGATTTTGCGGAGATGCTCGATGGGGACTCGCAAAGGTTCGTCATCAATCGGCACGGGGTGCGGTGTCCTGTTTCTAATGCCGTTTGCTGCGGTGGGAATCGGCGCAGCGATGATGATGGCGTGGCACGTTTGGAGTTACTGGGTGGCTCAGAGTTGGATCGAGCGACCTTGTGACATTGTTCGTGTCGAAGCCGTGAGGGGCGGCAAGGGCGGTTCTTGGCGAGTCGATGCCGACTACCGCTACGAGTTCAACAACCAGCCCTTCACCGGAAATCGCGTTTGGTTCGGTTCTGGCTCTGACAACATTGGCCGCTTTCAACAGCAGGTCTTGGACGAACTGAACACGCACCGCCTGCAACGCCGTCCCTTCCGCTGCTTCGTCAATCCCAACGATCCGTCGGCAAGCGTGCTCTACCGCGACATTCGGTTCGAGATGCTGGCGTTTGAGTTCATCTTTGTCCTGGTGTTTGGCGGCGTCGGTGTCGGCGGGTTGTTTGGCCTGATCTATGTGATCCGAAAAACTCGCCGCATGAATGACGCACGCGAGTTGCGGCCGACGGAACCCTGGACGTGGGATGAGGCGACTCTGGCGGGGGCATTTCGGCCTTTCCCCAGATGGATTGGCGTGGTGATCTTCGCGGTGTTCTGGAACATCCTCACCTGGACGATCCTCACTCCTGTTCTCATGGGCGTGTTTCAGCAAGGCCCATCGCTCGAATGGCTGGCAATTGCGTTTCCAGTGGTCGGTCTGGTGGCTGCTTGGCGAGCAATCCTGGCCGTGCATCAGCGCCTCCGCTTCGGCGTCCCACCGCTGACCGTTCGTCCGTGGCCGCTGTTCGTGGGCCAGCCGATTGAAGCCACGATCGACTTCCTCGTCGAACGCCCCGCCTCGCCGGAACTGGTCTTTGAATTGACCGTCATCAGAAAATCCACCGGAGAGGGCGATTCGGACACAATACTGTATCGCGAAACAGTGACCATCCCGAACATCGACACCGGATCGTCAGCCCACTTCGAGTCATCAGCCAATCTGCCGCGCACCGCTCTGCTGAACGATGAGACCACCGAACTCAAAGCCACATGGCAGATCAAAGTCACCGGTTCCGAAGGCTCATCCGATTTCAAAGCGAAGTACGAACTGACCATCTTTCAAAGGTCCCAAGCGGCTGTTAAAACCGGCCCTGCTCCGTTGGTTCCATGACTGCTTGAGGACGACATGACTGCTCTGACTGACCATTCCATGACCGAGTTGGATTCATCACTGACGCTCCGCGCGGATCATCTGGTTGAGGATGCTCGGCGTGTACTGGAGTTCCTTGAAGAGCACGGGACGTTTCGGTTTCCCATGCTTCCGACGGGGTTGTTCTCGGCGGCGGCGGGTGAGGGGGCGGAGTTCGAGTTGACGGGGTATCGCTCGGTTTGGGTGCGCGACAACGTTCACATTGCTCACGCCCATTGGGTCTGGGGCGAGCGTAGCAAGGCGGCGGCGGCGATGACGGCGCTGATGAGCTTCTTCGTGCGGCATCGACATCGCTTCACGGAGGCCATCGCCGGACGGAGTGACTCGCAAGACCCGATGCAGCGTCCGCACATTCGCTTCGATGGCGAGCGACTGATCGAGTTGAATGAGAAATGGTCGCACGCTCAGAACGACGCGCTCGGTGCGTTCCTCTGGCTCTACTCGAAGCTGGCGGCGACGGGCGATCTGACGCCGTCGCGCGACGAGGTGCGGTTGTTGGAAGAACTGGTTGAGTTCCTCGGCACGATCTCCTTTTGGCAGGACGAAGACAGCGGGCATTGGGAAGAGGTCCGCAAGGTGGCGGCGTCGAGCATCGGTGTGGCGACCGCCGGGTTGCAACAGTTCGATGCGTGGCGAAAGTCGTCGTCTTCGAGGACCGATCTCGCTGGTGAGTTGCTCGCGCTTGAGTTGGCTCAGCGCGGCAGGCAGGAACTCGCTGCGATCCTGCCGTGGGAGTGCCGACAGGACGAAGCGACTCAACAACGGCGCACCGATGCGGCGCTGTTGTTTCTGATCTATCCGTATCGCGTCGTTGAGCACTCGCAGGCGGATGAGATCGCGAATGATGTGGCGACGCACCTGCTGGGCGATCACGGCATCCGGCGGTATCTCGGCGATTCGTACTGGTGTGCGGACTACAAGCAGAAGCTGGCCGCCGATCAGCGCACCGCCGACTTCAGCGACAATTTGGCCGAGCGAGACCGTCTGCTTCAGCCGGGCTTGGAAGCACAGTGGTGCCTGTTCGACCCGATCCTCTCAATCCATCACGGTCTGCGTTGGGCGAGATCAAACGACGATGAGGACCGACGGCGACAGTGCCAGTATCTCCAGCGTTCGTTGAGTCAGTTGACTCGCACCGACTCCCGCTTCGGCGCGTATCGTTGTCCCGAGTCGTACTTCCGCGAAGCGGGCCGCTATGTCCCGAACGATATCTGTCCGCTGCTGTGGACGCAGGCGAATCTCAAGCTGGCGCTGTGGCTGGCGAGCGGTCGAACGATCACGGGAACCGTGAGCGACTGACGCTTCATTTCAGCGTTGCGTCTTCATTGGCGATCGCATAGCCGCGACCGCGCACGGTCGTGATGAAGGACGGTCCCTCACCTTTATCGAGTTTGCCACGGAGGCGATTGACGTGGACTTCGATCACGTTGGTGGTGCCGTCCCAATTGAAGCCCCAGACGTGTTCGCAGAGCATCTTGCGCGTAACGACCTGTCCTGCGAACCGCATCAACAACTCGGTCATGCTGAACTCGATCGGGGTGAGATCGACATCGCGACCCGCGCGGGTGACGCGGCGCGTGGTGAGGTCGAGCGTGACTTCGCCGACATTGATGATCGGGGCCGGGCGATGATTCGTGCGACGGACGATGGCATGAATCCGAGCGAGCAGTTCGGCGAAGTCGAACGGCTTGACGAGATAATCGTCGGCACCCGCGTTCAAGCCTTTGATCCGATCTTCGACCGTACCGACAGCGGTCACCAAGATCACCGGGCATTGCACGCCGACGCTGCGCAAGTCGCTCAAGACTTCCAACCCGCTGCGTTTCGGCAGCATCAGGTCCAAGACCACGACTTCGGCTTGCTGAGATTTGGCCGCTTCCGTCCCGGCGGCACCGTCTTGCACCCATTCGCAGGAGTGACCCGCTTCCGTGAAGCCCTGAACGAGCGAGCGGCCAATCACGGGATCATCTTCAATGACAAGAATTCGCACGGGAGTGACACCTTTATTGAAGGGAAGCGAGTGGATGGGGCTTTGTCGGAAAGCCGAAGTTCCAGACGCCAGAGTTTTGAGCATGTTACCGTTGATCGCCTTGATCGTGAGTCTCAATGGATCGAACCAGACTGCGCGAAATTGTTGATATGGAAATCCAGCCGGTCGCTGCTGACTCGATCCGATGGACTGATGGTATCGGTGAAGCTGACATGCAGCGATCTCAGCACGTGTGTGAGTGACGATCTTGTAAGCACCGCGTGCTGAAAACACCACATTTTGTCGGCACATCATGGGTGAACGTTGCAACGCAGTTCGATCTGTCAGGGTTGTAAGTCACCTTAACCTAGGAGGCTCACTGAGCGTGGCCTATAGTCCGATGAGTACGAGCAATCTCTCGCCGACACCCGCCCGCTTCATCAATCACACGCTCTCCTTTTCATTGGCTTTTTTTATCGGTCGCCCTGCGACTGAAGCGATGGACTATGACTTCCACTCCGGACCAGCCGTCTAACACCGAACCGCTTGTTGCCGATCACGAACGATTGAAACGTTCGATCGAAAAGTCGGCCCAACTGTTGCCGATTCACGGGCCGATCACGGCGTTCGTGTTTCTCAACACGTTGCAGGCGCTCGAAGACTTGCCGTTCGAGCAGGGGTTGCTGCTGGGGGCAAACCTGTTTGGCGTGCAGCCGTATCTCAGTGAAGACCACTACCGCGAGAAGCTCGGTCGCGGACGGATTCGTCTCGACGACCTGTCGATCGTGCTGCGTCGCGACTTGGCCGAGCGTGCCGATGTCCATCTGGGATCGCTGACCACACCGTTTGAAGTTCGACTGGCCATGTTGCAACACGCCTTGCAGACAGGGCCGGTGGAAGAGCTGCGGTGGTTTGTCGCCGAGACGGATGCGCTAACGCGATTTCGCGACGACGTGCCGCTCCCCACGCGAGCCAAGGTAATCGACGAAACCAAGCGTTGGGTCATGCGCGATCTGCGCGATGGGGGCGACGATTCGCACCGCCGCACTGGACCTCACGCCACTCACGATCAGCATTTGTATGACGACTTGATTCGACGATTCGGCGAGTCGTCCATCGAACACTGGAGCGAGGCCACGTGGGAAGCCTTCACGCTGCAACTGCTGTGGCGCGCTTGTCGTGACGGCGTCCTCCATCTGAAGTCCGGCTGGGCGACGACCACCAAGTTGCCCACCCTGCGACATCGCGACGCCTTGCAACGGGCGACGAGCGAGGACAGTGACGCGCTGGTCAACGATGTGTTGATTCGGTTCTGTGCGGCTTTCACCGATCAAGGTCTGGCGGGTTGGAAACTTCCTGGGCGCGAACACGGTTTCTTCCGCGCGTTCTGTGAGGTCTATTCCCAAACGGCCGGGCCACCCGATCTCTGGATGCGCGGGTTGGCGCGTGAACTTGCGCGGGTGCAGGCCGCGCAAATGAGTCCGCTCGCATCGATCCGCGAGTCGCTCGATCTGTTGGGTGTGACCGATGTCGAGCAAGACAACTTCATCACCGCCAGTTTGCTGGCGTTGCGGGGTTGGGCGGGGATGATCTGGCAGTTGGAAGTCCGTCCGGATCGCGTCGCGCTGTCCGCTCCGACCGGCAGTCTGATCGAGTTCTTGGCCATTCGGCTGATTCTCGAACGAGTGGCTCTGGCGCACGTCGCCGCCACCGCGTTGGACTACCGTGGCCCGCTCTCTGGTGTGCGAGCCGCCGCAGAATTGAAGAACGGCAACGGTCACGAGAACCCTGTTGAAGGACGGGCGCTGCTCGTCTTTCAACTCGCTCAAGTGTTTGGTTGGAGTCCGTCCGCGCTGCACCGATTGAATGCGGACGACTGGTCGGCGCTGATCTTGGAGATCGAAAATTTCTCCAGCGTCGAGCGTCGTCGGCTGTTCCATCTGGCCTTCGAGCGACGCTTCCGTCGGCAAGCGCTCGATGCGATCTCGGTCCACACGCGGCGGGAGTCTCAGCGAGTCCAATCGCCCCGTTTTCAAGCCGCCTTCTGTATCGACACGCGCGAGGAATCGTTACGGCGACACATCGAGGAAGTAGCTCCCGACGCGGAGACGTTCAGCACAGCGGGCTTCTACAATGTCCCGATCTATTTTCGCGGCGTGGCCGATGCCCACTTTTCGACGCTGTGTCCGATCGTCGTTCGGCCCAAGCATTGGCTCACCGAGGAAGTGGTCTACTCGCTTGTCGATGAAGATCGACGACGTGCCAAGACGCGCCGCGCGCTCGGCACCGCATCGCACTCGGTTCACGTCGGTAGCCGGAGCATCGCGCGCGGAGCGGCACTCACGGCGGGACTCGGCGTGCTGGCTTCGATCCCGCTCGTCGCACGTGTGTTGTTTCCGCGACTGACGGCCCGCATCCGGCGGAAGGTTGGCAGTTTTGTGGAGGCTCCACAGACCACGCGACTCAACCTCGAACGCAAAACCGATCCCCCTGGACCCGAAGGAGATCACGTCGGCTTCAATCTCGAAGAGATGGCGAACATCGGTGAGCGTGTGCTGCGAGACATCGGCCTGACATCCGGGTTTTCCCGGCTGTTCCTGTTCTTCGGACACGGTTCGTTCTGCCTGAACAATCCCCATAAGTCGGCCTACGACTGCGGAGCCTGCTCGGGTGGAGCGGGCGGGCCGAACGCGCGTGCACTCGCGGCGATGCTCAACAATTCGCGTGTGCGCGCGGTCTTGGCTGATCGTGGATTGCACGTTCCCGATGAGACCGTCTTCCTCGGTGGCCTGCACAACACGTGCAGTGACCAGTTGACGTTTTTCGATCTCGACCTGCTGCCGAAGACGCATCTGGCCGACTTTGAAGCGGCGCGCGATTCACTGGAAGCGGCCTGCGAACGGAACGCACACGAACGGTGCCGACGATTTCAATCGGCTCCGCTCAACCTGTCGTTCGCCGAGGCGCATCGACATGTCGAGGGTCGTTCGGAAGACTTGGCCCAGACGCGGCCCGAATTCGGCAACGCTTCCAACGGCATCTGCTTTGTCGGTCGCCGGTCACGGACGCGCGGCCTGTATCTCGATCGCCGCTGCTTCATGCAGTCCTACGATCCGGCTCAAGACGACGCCAAGCTGTCGATCCTCGGTCGCATCCTCGCGCCAGTCGTCCCCGTTTGCGAAGGGATCAACCTGCAATACTTCTTCTCGTACATCGACTCGCCCGGCTGGGGCTGCGGAACGAAGTTGCCTCACAATGTGACCTCGCTGTTGGGCGTGATGGATGGCGCGTCGAGCGATCTCCGTCCGGGTTTGCCGTGGCAAGGTGTCGAGATTCACGAGCCGGTGCGGCTGCTGTTCATCATCGAGACCACGCCGGACGGCATCCGTCAGATCATGGACCGCGACCCGCTCGTCGGGAAAATTTTGCGAAATGGCTGGAGCCAATTGGCACTCCTCAATCCGAACTCGAACGAAATCCTCGTCTACCGCCAGGGTGAGTTTCATCCGTACTTGCCCGAGATCACCGAGTTGCCGAAAGCCGCGTCTTCACTCGACTGGTATCGCGGCACGCGCGACCACATGGAGTTCGCGGAGATCGTGCCGTGAGTCAAAGCAGAAGCCAATCGCCCAACAGCGTGTTGAAGAACCGTAGGATGGACGCCTCGTCCGTCCGTTTCCCGTTGAGTTTCGCTCGGACGAGGCGTCCAAGCTACGTATTTCAACGGGCTGTTAGGGGGATCTTTATCGGGGGCGATCAAATAATTGAGGCTCTCCGCCATTCCTGTTGGCCCGCAGAAATTAGCCGCAGGGCGCTAGCCCCGGTTAAGCGAAATCGAACCGGGGCTAGCGCCCTGCGGCTGATG